>CAYHRZ010000144.1:0-10621 GCA_964359125.1 uncultured Klebsiella sp.
GAGCGGTTCTCCCGCGGAAAAACTTTCGGCGTACGTGCTGCCGGAAAATCCGGAGCTGGGCGAAGAACGCGTTCTCGTCGCTCCCCACCGGGAACGGCAGCCGGAAGAACCACAAGAAAGCGCGGACAGGTGAACCCGCCAGCGACGCCAGCAAAGTCGGGTCGCGCTCGCCCAGCGCCTTCTCGGGCGGCAGGTACACCCACGTGAGCGACTCGCCCGCGAACGGGGCCGGGGGCGGCGCCTGGAAGCGGCTCGAAACCACCACGGCGTGCGACAACTCGGCCGCCTCGCCCAACAAGCGATCCAGGTCGTGCGTGCCCTGCCACACCACCCTCGCGCCGAGGTCCTGCCACCGCACGTGCCCGCCCTTCTGCGCCGCCATCACCTCCACGCCCGGCACGCCGTCCTTGTTCCTCGCCACGCAACACAGGCTCACACGGTCGCCCCGGTCAATCAGCTCCTTCGCCAGGGAAATCCACGTTTCAACGAGCTTGTCCAGCACCTCCTCCACGCCCACGCTGTCGGCGAGCATGCGCCCCGCAGGCAGGTACGCGTCGAGCACCAGCAGCACGTTCTTGGTGCTGATCTCCCGAGTTTCCGGCACGCGAAGTTGCAGGCGCCCCGTCTTCACCGACAGCTTCCAGTGGATGCGCCGGGTGTCGTCGCCGGCGTGGTAGTCGCGGAAACGGAAGTGGTCCTCGGTGGGAAACCGGTGGGGGCGAGTGAGGATGTCGGGCCGCTCGAGGCGGCTGCGGGGCGGCTCGACAATCAGCAGGTGTCGGAAACGCGGCAAGACCTTCAGTTCGGTCGTGGCCAGGGAGGCCACGCTCACCTGCGTGAAGCCGATGGCGTCCTGGTAGTAAATGTGCGCCGGCCCGAGACGGTACGTTCCCCGTGGGGAGCGCCGGATCCGGCCACCCACGATCAGCTCCGCGCGCCGGGCGCCCGCGCCCACCGCGTAGCGACTGGTGGTGGCCAGGCGGTCCGGGAGGGGGTCCTCCACCAAGAGGAAGTAAAACGGCGGCACCGGCACCCGGCGGAAGATGAACCGTTCCTCGGCCGGCTCCCCGCTGAGCACCACCGCCGGTGACATCTGCCGCTCCACGTTGGCCCTACTCTTCAATTGGGTCTCGAAATTCGACACGATGAAGGCGGAGAGGAACGCGGACGCGGACACCACGCCGTAGAACACCGTGAGCGCCATCACCGCCACGAGCGACAGGTCGGCCCACTTCATGCCCAGCGTGAACACGATGAAGAAGCCACCCGCCACGAGCACCGCCCACCCCCGCGGGGTGACGATCGACACGTGCCGGTGCACCGTCGCCAATGCCGACGCCGTGCTGTAGCGCCCCGACTGTCGCAAGAGGCGCAGTTCGCGCGCCGACTTCCACGAGACGCCCACGAGGAGCGCCAGGAACGACGGCACGATGACCAGCGCCGATACCAAGAGCAAGAAGGGCAGCGTGTCGCCCACCTCGCTGACCTCGAAGAACAACGCGCAGACAAAACCCAGGACGAAGGGCATCAAGAACAGCCCCGCGAGGTTCCACGTGATGCCGACGACGTGCCGGATCACTTCAGCGGGACCTTCTCGAGCACCCGCTCCACGTACGACACGCCGGCCTCGTCGCCGCTGATGATCATGCGGTGGGCGAGCACGTCGGGGGCCATCGCGCGGATGTCGTCGGGCATCACGAAGTCGCGCCCCTGGGTCATCGCGTGGGCCTGGGCTACGCGAGCCAGCATCAAGAGCGACCGAGGCGAGGGCGGCGCCAGCGCCACCGAGTCGGAGCGGATGGTGTTGGCGAGGTTCACGAGGTAGCGCTTCACCTCCTCGCTCAGGAAGATCTTCGTGACCAGTCCCTGCCAGCCCAGGAACGTGTCGCGGTCGATCACCGGGCGCACGTCGTCGACCGGGGGGCGCATGCCCAGGTGAACGTCGAGCATCTGCATCTCCGCCTCGGGAGGTGGGAAGCCCATGGTGATCTGCGCGGTGAAGCGGTCCAACTGCGCCTGGGGCAAGGCGTAGGTGCCGTCGTGGTCCAGCGGGTTCATGGTCGCCATCACCAGGAACGGCGGCGGCAGGCGGTGGGTGACGCCCTCCACCGTCACTTGCAGTTCCGCCATGCTCTCCAAGAGCGCCGACTGGGTCTTCGGCGTGGCCCGGTTCAACTCGTCGGCGAGCAGCAGGTTGGTGAACACGGGACCTGGCTGGAAGACGAACTGCTTCTGCCGCAGGTCGAAGACGTTGGTGCCCGTGATGTCCATCGGCAGCAGGTCCGGCGTGAACTGGATGCGCCGGAAGTCACAGGCGATAGCGGCGGAGATTGCCCGCGCGAGCATCGTCTTGCCGGTGCCCGGCACGTCCTTGAGCAAGATGTGCCCGCGCGCCACCAGCACGACGAGACACTTGAAAATCACGTGATCCTTGCCGAGGATCACGCTGCCCGCGGCCTTCTGGACCATGGCGAACTGCTCGCGGAAGGTGGCGATCTGCCCGGCCAGCGCCGGGTCGCGAGTGGGAGGGGTGTGGATCATGGCCCCGGAACGTAGCCCGCGCGGCTAGCGCCCGAAGAAGCGCATCCACGCGTCGGACAGTCGCTGCGCGGGCGTCACCGGGGGGAGGATCACCTCGGGCACCGCCACGCGCCAGTGCCGGGCGAACTCCCGGATCACCCGGCCCGCCGAGGGATCGGGGAGCCGCGTCACGAGTGCCACCCGCCGCATGGCCGACACCGTCGCCGCAGGGTCCGCAGGCACCCCCACCTCGGCAGGGCGCCAGAGTCGCCAGTCCTCCTCCGCCGGGGCCGGGACACCGAGGCCCGAGCACTCCCGCAGGACCGCCGCCCGTTCGACCGCCGGCACCTGCCCGTCGGACAGCGCCACCGTCACCAGCGCCACCGTGGCGGCGTGGGGATCGGCCGTCGCGCGCGGACGGGTCTCGCCCTGCGCCTTCGCATCCCCGACCCCCGGGGCCGCGCCTCCCGGCCCGCGGCCCGGAGCCCCCGGACCGCCCTCCGAGGCCTCGCGGGAACCCGTTTCGCCCGCGGGCACGTCGTCGCCGCCCGCACCCAGCACCGACTGTCCCCCCGTGCGGTCGCGGAACAACCATGCCACGACGTCGAAGCTCGTCTCCGAACGGCGCCGGGCGAGCACGTCGTCGACCACCGCCGGCAACGACCGGGCGCGGAAGTTGGCCGCGAGGAACACGTCCACGTCCGGCTCGCCCTCCGCCAGGGCCCACGCCGATAGCGCCGACTCCACCTCGGTGGCCGAGGAGAACCAGCGTCCCGGGGCAGTCTCCACGCCGTCGACGGTGGTGCGCTCGCAGAGCCGGCACTGGCCGAGCCTCGCCCCCCGCGTCGCCACCGCGTCGACCAACTCCACCATCGCTCCTTCCACCCGGCAGTGCGAGCAGTCCAGGATCACCTGGACGGGGCCCGCACTCACTCCTCGACCACCCGCACGCACACGGCCGTGATGTTGTCTTCCCCGCCCGCGGCCACCGCCTCGCGCACCAGGCGCTCGGCCAGGTCGGGCGTGTCGGTGCTCTCCAACAACTCGGCCAGGCGCTCGTCGTCGAGCGGGTCGGTGACGCCGTCGCTGCACAGCAGGAAAACGTCGCCTGCGACGATGGGCCGGGTGGCCGTGTCGGGCTCGACCGGCCCGTGGTAGCCGACGGACTGGGTCAGGTAGTTCCGGTGCGCCACCCGCCTCGCCATCTCCGGGGTGAGCCGACCGGCGTCGATTTCCTGCTGCACCACCGTGTGGTCTCGCGTGAGTCGCGACAACGTGCCGCCCCGCCACAGGTAGATCCGCGAGTCGCCCACGTGCGCCACGTGCGCCCCGTCCCCCTCGATCAGCAGCACCGCCACGGTGGTCCCCATGCCCATGTAGGTGGGGTGTGCCAGCGCCTCGCGACGGATCCGCGCGCTGGCCTGGTTCATCGCGTAGCGAAGGCGCTCGCGCAGGATGTCCGCCGGGTCGCCGACCTGGCGGTCCAGGCGCGTCTCGTCGGGATCGAGGTCGCCTTGCAACAACTCGGTGAGCGTCTCGACGGCGATGCGGGACGCCACCTCGCCCGCCGCGTGCCCGCCCATGCCATCGGCGACGACGAACAGCCCGCTGTCTTCGTCGAGAAAGTAGGCATCCTCGTTGTTGTCGCGGACCGGACCGGCATCGGTCCAAGCGCTGGCCTCGAGCTTCACCAGGACCTCAGGGACACCGCGACGCCGATCATCGCCAGAGAGTATAGAAGCGACCGGCGGTGATCAACCCAGACGCGAGCCCACACCCGGTCCCGGGCACCGTGATCGGCGCCTGGGAAGTGCTGCGCCCGGTCGGCCGTGGCGGCATGGCCGTCGTCTACGAAGTTCGGCGTACCACCGACCAGAAGGTCGGCGCGATGAAGATGTGTCTTCCCGGTGGCAACCGCGTTGAGGTCGAAGAACGGTTCCGCCGCGAGCACCGGGCGATGTCGCGACTCCACCACCCGAACATCGTGCGCGTGTTCGACGCGGGGACGTGGGAAGAGCGGGCGTGGTACGTCATGGAGTTGCTCGTCGGTCGCGACCTCCGCGACGAGGTGCAAGCCTGGGATAGCCTCGAACCCGAGATTCGGTTCGAGCGGGCGCGCCGCGTCGCCGTGGACCTCGCGCGCGCGCTCCGCTACATCCATGCCGCCGGCGTGGTGCACCGCGACCTGACGCCCGGAAACGTCATCGTCCGCCCCGACGGGAGCGCGGTCCTGATGGACTTCGGCGTTGCCAAGGAGTCGGCGGCCGGCGCCGCGGAGGGCGACCTCACGGCCCACGGAGAATTGCTCGGGACGGTGGCCTGGATCGCGCCCGAGCAGATCAACGGCGGCGAGGTCGACGCGCGCACGGACCTCTACGCCCTCGGGGCGCTGCTCTACCTGATGCTCACCGGGCGCAGGCCCTTCCACGCGCGCACGCTGGCCGGCTACCTGGACAAGCACCTCAACCGCCCGCCGCGACCGCCGCGGGAGATCAGCCCCCAGGTCCCGGTCGAACTCGACGAAATCTGCATGCGATTGCTGCAAAAAAGCCCTGACGACCGCTATAGTTCCGCCACCCACCTCCTCCACGCCATCGAGGGACCGCCGCGCTCCCCGGTGGATCTCACCGGCTGGCCGGCGGAGCCCGTCGGGAGGCTCGCGGAGCACGCTGTGCTCGCCGCCGCGGCAGCGGCCTGCGCCGATGGCGTCGGCGGCGTGATCGTGGTGGAGGGCCCCCACGGCGTCGGGAAGACGACGTGCCTCCGTGCCGTCGAGCAGGCGGCGAAGGCCCTGGGCCTGCGCACCCACCGCCTCGCTGGCGGTGGCGACCCCGACGCCCTGGAGGTGTTCCGGCCGTTGGTGGAGGCGTTGCTCGCGGAGACGAACCAACGGCACCCCGTGCTCGACGCCCTGCTCGGGGCCGGCGGCGACAACGTCACCATCGAGCGCTTCGCGGCCTTTGCCGCCGTCAGGAGCCTACTCGTCGACACGCCGCCCCGGCTGGTCATGGTCGACAACGTCCACCTCGCCGACGCCGCCAGCCTGGAGCTGCTCGAGTACCTGCTGCGAAACACGCGGGCGCTGGGCGCGGATCCGTTGCTCTGGGTGCTCGCGCGCACGCCGGGCGAGGGCGCCTCGCTCGCCCACATCCTCGAGGGGGGCGCGACCGGCGCGCGGCCGACGACCCTCGCACTGGGGGCGCTGTCGGCCGCGGCGGTGGAAGAACTGGTGGGCTCCCTCGTCCCCCTCGACGGCGCCGCCCGGGCCCTCGCTCGCCGTCTGCACCGCGAGGCCGAGGGAAACCCGGCGTTCGTGGTAGAGATGATCCGAGGGTTGGTCGAGGAGCACGTGGTCACGACCGTCGACGGCACCCGCGGGCTGGCGCTCGACGAGGCTGGCGTCGCCCGGGCCTCCCTGCCCATCCCACGGTCCGCCCGCGAGGCGTTGGCGGCGCAGGTGCGGAAACTCGGCGAGGGCGCCCAGGCGGTGCTCCACGCCCTCGCGGTGGCGCGCGCCGAACTGGCCCTCGACGCGCTGGGCCAGGTGCTCGGTCGCAGCGACAACGAACTGCTCGCGGCGATCGAAGATCTCGTGGCGGCTGGGCTCGCCCGGGAACGGCGGGTGGAGGCGTCGGTCCTGGTCGACGTGGCCCGCGTCCGCGCTCGGGACGCGATCTACCGCGAGTTGCCGGAAGCGGAGCGCGCCCGGCTCCACCGGGCCCTGGGCGAGGCGCTCGAGCGGCTGGGACGGAAGCGTCTCCACCTGGTGCTCGACGCGCTCGCCCGTCACTTCGACCTCGGTGACGTCCCCGGCAAGGCCTACCCCTACCTCCTGCGATCCGGGTGCCGCCTGATGGATCGCAGCTTCGTCCGAGAGGCCCTGGCCGCCTTCGACCGCGCGGTGGCGCTGGAACCGGATGCCCGGGAGCTCGTGCCGCTCGACGACGCCGATCGCGCGCTCTGCGAACTACTGCTCAAGCGGGCGGAGGCCCTCGAGCACCTCGGGGACTGGCACCAACTCGACGCGGACCTGCAGCGGGCCCGGGGACTGGCCGAGGCGCTGGGCGACGACCGCCTGCTGGGGAGGGCGGGCGCCGCCGCGGGCCGCCGGGCGCGGCAGTCCGGGGACCTCGACGCCGCCGAGACGCACTTCCAGGCCGCGATGACGCTGGCGGAGCGGGCGGGCGACCACGCGCTCCGGAGCTTCGTGATGAACCAACTCGGCGTCGTCCGCTGGTCTCGAGGGGACCTCGAGGGCGCCCGCCGTCACTGGGTGGAGGGGCTGGCCATCGCCGAGGGCGCCCGCGACGAGCGGAGTATCGGCTACGGCTACAACGGCCTGGGCATGGTCGCCGCGTGCAAAGGCCAGTCGGCGGAGGCCCGCCGCGCGTTCGAGCAGGCGGCCGCCGTGTTCGAGCGGGTGGGGCTCTTGGCCCCGCTGACCTGGGTGCGCGGCAACCTCGTGGAGACCCACGTGATGACCGGCAACCTGCGCCGGGGCCTGGAACTGGCCGAAAAAACCCTGGCCCAGGCGCGGGAACTCAACAACGTGCCGGGCATCGTGCTGGGCCGCGCCTCCTACGCGGAGGTGCTGATTGCCCTGGGCCGCGAGGAACACGGGCGGGTGGAGGCCAGCGAGGCCCTGGAGCTCGCCGGCCACAGCGGCGACGGGGGCGAGGTGTTCACCGCGCTCCTGCCCCTGGCCAGGGCGGCGCTCGTCGAGGGTGACGACGACGAGGTGCTGCGGCTGGCGGACCAGGCGCTGGCGGTGGCCGCCGACCACGACCACGAGGGCTGGGCGGCGATCCTCCACGCGTGGAAGGCACGCGGCCTCGCCCGCCGGGGCGAACCCGACGCCGCCCGGGCGGCGGCGGCGCTCGCGCTCGACGCGGCCGGCCCCCGTTGGCCGTACCAGGAAGTTCGTCTAGACCTCGCGCTGGCGCGGGTGCACGTCGACCTCGGCGACACGGCGGAGGCGTACCGACGTGCGGACGCCGCCCTGCGCCGCGCCGACGCTTGCGGTTACCGGCTGTACGTGCTCGAGGGACACCAGTTGGCGGCAGCCTGCACCACCGACGACGCCGCTGCCGCGCGCCACCGCCGCGTCGCCGACGCGCTGGGCCGGGCCTTGGCCGCGAATCTCTCCCCGGCCGACGCGGAGCGGTTCCTCGCTGCGGACCGGCTCAGGGCGTAGGCGGTGAGTACCCGACGCTCCGGGACCGCGCCGGTGGAGGGCGAGGTGGTGGGTCGCTGGACCCTGAGCCGCGTGCTCGGCGCGGGGGGCATGGCGACGGTGTGGCTCGCGACGGCCACCGACGGCGTGGTGGCGCTGAAAATCCTCCACCAGGCGCGGGTGACCCCCGAAGAAACCCGTCGGCTGCGACGCGAGTACCTCACGCTGGCCCGGCTCGACCACCCGCGCATCGTGAAGGTCATCGACGCCGGGGAGCACCACGGCTTTCCCTGGTTGGCCCTACAGTACGTCCCGGGGCGGGACCTTGGCGCGCTCATCGAGTCGTGGAAGCAGTCGCCCCCACCGGATCGCTACGAGCAGGCGGAGCGCATCACTCGGGAGTTGTGCGACGCGCTGGACTACGTGCACCAGCGCGGCATCATCCACCGCGACCTCAAACCGGGGAACGTCCTGGTCGACGAGGGCGGCGCGGCGTGGCTCACGGACTTCGGCGTGGTGAAGGACGTCGAGTCCTTCCACACCAACCTCACGGTGGCGGGGCGACTGGTGGGCACCGTGGCGTTCATGGCGCCGGAGCAGATCACCGGCGACCCGGTCGACGCCCGGGCCGACCTCTACGGCCTCGGGGCGCTGCTCTACGCCATGCTGACGGGCCGCCGACCGGTGGTGGCCGACAGCATCGCGGCGTACCTGGCGCGACAACTCGCTGAGAAGCCAAAGGCGCCGGTCGAGATGGACCCCCACGTCCCGCTGCGGCTGGACCGCGTGGCCATGCGCCTGTTGGAGAAGGAGCCCTCGGCTCGCTACGGCACCGCCGGGGAAGTCGTGGCCGCCCTGGACGCGCCGGCGGGGGTGCAGCGCTTGCCGGTGCACGGGCAGGCCGCCGTCCTGACGCAGCTCGACAGCTTGCTCGACGCGCTCGAGGCCGGGCGCGGCGGCCTGGCGCTGGTGACCGGCCCCAGCGGCAGCGGACGCACGCGGATCCTCGAAGAAATCGGGCAGCGCGCCACCGCTCGCGGTCTCAGCTCGCGGCGGGTGGGCACCACGCGCGACACGGACACCGGCGTCACCCTGGCCGACGACGCGGCCTCCGCCGGCCCGGCCGAGCGTGGCGACATCGCCTGGGAGGCGGAGCGGGTGCTGGCCGGTGAGCCGCGGCTCGTGGTCCTGGCGTCCACGGCGGAGGAAGCCGCGCGCGTGGGGGAGGCGGTGAACGGCGCGCCGCTGGTTGAGCTCGCCCTCTCGCCGCTACCGCGCGACTCGCTGCGGGCGCTGCTACGCGACGTGGGCGCGTCGGGCGGCCTGGGCGCGGCCCTTGCGCGGCGGCTGGAGGTCGAGCTCGGCGGCTGGGCAGGCGCGTGCGTGCGCCAGGTCGATGCCCTCATCGAAGGCGGGTGGCTCGGCCGAGGCCCCGACGGCGGCCTCCGTCCCCTGCGCGGCATCGACGCCATCCGGGCGGAGGCCCTGCCGATACCGGAGCGCGAGCGACAATCCACCCTCGCCAGCCTCGGGCGCCTGGGGAGGCAGGAGCGCAATGTCATCGACGCCATCGCGATCCTGGGCATGGCCTCCTCTTCGGCGGTGGTCGCGGGGACGGCGGGGATCGCCGACGCGGGCGGCCCGGTCAACGCGCTGGTGCGCGCCGGGCTGGTGCGGGTGCGCATGGACGGCCTGCACGACCTGGTCGAGCCCGCCTCGCCGCGCCTGGGGCAGGTGGTGCGCGAGTCGTTGACGACCAACCGGGCCCGGGCGCTACACGCCGCGGCGGCGGCCGCGCTGAAGCTGCGCTACGCGCACCGCGGCGCGGCCATCGCCGAGCTCGTGGCCCACCACCTCGAGCGGGCCGGACAGGCGCAGGAGGCACGCCCGGTGCTCGTGCAGGCAGCCCAGGCCGCCCTCCGCAAGGGCGAGCCGCGCGCGGCGCGCGGGCTGGCCGAGCGCGCGATCGCGCTCGAAGACGCCGGCGCCACCGGGGCCGACGAGGGGCGACTGCGCCGGACCGCGCGCGGCCTCGTCGGCGACGCGCACCGAGTCCAAGGCCACCTCCGTCAGGCGATCGAGGCCTACGGCCGGGCCCTGGCCGAGCCGGGCACCGCCGCCGACCACGCGCGCCTTGCCTGTGCCGCCGCGGCCTGTGCCGTCGACCTCGGCGACGCGGCGTCCAGCCTGGCCGACCTCGTCGAGGGCATCGCCGCGTTGCCGCAGGGCGAACCCGCGTGGGCCGACAGCATGGCCCTGGCCGCCACGCTCGCGCTCGACACGGGTGACGTCGACACCGCCGCCGCCCGCCTCGACGCGCTCGCCCAGTTCGCGCACGAAGCCCGGGACGCCGGCGCCACGCTCCTGGCCGACCTCGGACAGCAGACGTTGGCCGAGCTCGGACCGGTGCCGGCGGCGCAAGCGGTTGCCGCCTGGCGGCGGCTCCACGCGGAGGCCACCCGGCTCAACCGCCCCGCACTGGTGGCGAGCGCGGCCGGTCACCTGGGTCGCGTCTTGGTGGAGGTCGGAGACTTCGCCGGCGCGGGGGACCTGGCCGACAAGTTGGCCGACCACGGCGAGCGCACGGAGAGCCCAGAACTCGAGATGATCGCCCACGCGTTGCGCGCGGCCGTGCTGCACGCTGCCCACGACCGCGAAGGCGCACAACGGTTCGCCGTCGAGGCGTTGTCGCCCCTGCGAGCATTGGAGTGTCGCGATAGCATGGTCCCGGCGCTCGTCGCCCCGGTGCTCGCGGACATGGGCCCGGAGAGCGAGTGGGTGGCGTGGTTGCGGGGGTGGCTCCAGGCGGGAGGCCTGCGACCCTGCCCCCCCCTGCCCAGCGAGGCGCTCCGGCTTGCCCTGCTCGCCTGCCTCGGCGAGGCGGTGCCGGGCGCCAGCCGCGCCCGCGAGGCACTGGTGGCCGCGGGT
>CAYHRZ010000145.1:0-10612 GCA_964359125.1 uncultured Klebsiella sp.
CGAAGCTGGCGGCGCAGGTCCCGGCCATGCGCGCGGAAGTGGCGCGGTTGTTCAAGCAGGGCGACGACTACGAGATCCTGGGCGACAACCTCTTCGTCTCGCTCGACACCAGTGCCGCCAACCTGCCGCCCGGTAGCCGGCTGCGGGTGGGCGGCGCCCTCCTCGAGGTCACCCCCAAGCCGCACCGCGGTTGCCAGAAGTTCGCCCAACGCGTGGGGCACGACGCCTGGGCGATCACCCTCGCCAAGGCCTGGGAGCCCGCGCAACTGCGCGGGGTCCACCTCCGCGTGATCCGGAGCGGCACGGTGCGCGTAGGCGAGGAGATCGTGGTGGAGTCGCGCGGGTGAAGCGGGCACCCTCGTTCGAGCGACTCCTGGACGACCTCGGCTTCGCCGCCGACGCCGAGTGTGGGCAGGCCGCGGCCCGGTTCACCGAGGTGCTGCGAGAGTACGCACCGAAGGGGCCTCCGCCCAAGCTCGACACCTTCCCCGCTCCCGGGCGCGACCGCGTCGTCTTCCGGGGGTTGCCGTTCCACTCCCTCTGCGCGCACCACCTGCTGCCCTTCTTCGGCGAAGCGGAGGTGGCTTACGTACCTGGGGCGTGGGGGCGCATCGCCGGCCTCGGGGGCGTGGCCCGGGCGGTGCGCCACCTGGCCCGGCAGCCCCAGCTACAGGAGCGCCTCGCCGCGCAACTCGCCGAGTACCTGCACGCCGAACTCGGCGGCCCCGTCGCGGTCCGACTGGCGGCGCGGCAGATGTGCATGGAGATGCGCGGCGCCGAGTCGCCCGGCCGGGTCGAGACCCTCGCCCTCCGCGGCGGCGGGACGGAGGACCTGCTCCGTTGATCTCGGTGCGCGGCCTCCGGTGGGCGCCGGCGGCCACCGCAGTCTTCGACGGCCTGGACCTCGACGTAGAACTAGGCCGGACCACTGCGGTGGTGGGGCGCTCCGGCTGCGGGAAGTCGTCGCTCTTGCGGTTCCTGGCCGGCGTGCGCCAACCCGACGCGGGTGTCGTTTCCGGCGTGCCCACCACCCGGGGCTTCGTCTTCCAAGACCCCGCGCTCCTGCCCTGGCGCACCGTGCGCGACAACGTGCGGCTCGCCGCCGACCTGGGGGCCGCCGGGGCCGACCCCCGACGGGTCACCGAGGTGCTCGAGCGGGTGGGGCTAGGCGCCCAGATGGAGCAGCTGCCCGCCTCGCTCAGCGGCGGGCAACGGATGCGCGCGTCCCTGGCGCGAGCCTGTGTGTCGCGACCCGACGTGCTCTTCCTCGACGAGGCCTTCTCCGCCCTCGACGGCGCGACGCGTCGAGAGGTGATGGCCGTCATCGCCGACCTCGGGCCGACGCTGACGGTGCTCCTGGTCACCCACGACCTGACCCACGCCGCGCGTCTGGCCGACCGGGTGCTGGTGGTCGACGGGCCGCCGTTTCGGGTCTTGGCCGACGTGCGGGTGGCGGCCCCGCGCCCCCGCACCGCCGACGACATCGCCGCGCTGGTCCGCGAGATCGAGGCGTCCTCGTGACCGCCGCGGATCGAGCCGTCCCGGTACTCGCCGTCGGCGTCGGCGTCGCGACATGGTGGGCGGTCGCGGACCGCGTGGGGCCATTGTTGTTGCCCACGCCGTGGGAGGTCGGGGCCGCGGCGATCTCCGAGTTCGAGCGGCTCGGCACCGCGACCTGGCACACCCTCGTGGCCACGGCCTGCGGTCTCCTCGTCGCCAGCACCCTCGGGCTCGCGGCCGCCGTCGCGGCGTGGTGGCGCCGCCCCCTGGCCCTGGCCCTGCTCCCCTACACCGTCGCCGTGCAAATCGTACCCATCGTCGCGGTGGCCCCCCTCCTCGTCGTCTGGCTCGGCTACGGCACCGCTGTCGCCTCGGTTACAGCGGCGATCGCTGCCTTCTACCCGGTGTATGCTGCGGCCAGTACCGGGCTGAGGGCGCCGTCCGCCGACCTCGTGGACCTCTTCGCCCTGTACCGCGCCTCGCGGTGGGCAGAACTGTGGCGCCTCCGCCTCCCTGCCGCCCTCCCGACGCTGCTCTCCGGCCTGCGCAGCGCCGCCGGGCTCGCGGTCATCGGCGCGATCGTCGGCGAGTTCGTGGGCAGCAACGGCTTCCCACCCACGCTGGGCTACCTCGTCGTGTTCTCGGCCCGCTCGGCGAACCTCGGCTTGTGTTTCGCGGCGGTACTCGCCGCGGGCGTGCTCGCCCTTTCGTTGCACGCGCTGCTGGCCGCGCTGGACCGCGCGACGGTGGCCAGGTGGTACGGCTGAGGCGGTCGCCGCGCCCCCGGCGAGCTAGGTCGGCGCATGCTCGAAGCGACCTGTCACTGCGGCGCCGTCCGCCTGGAGATGGAGACGCCGCCCCGGCGTCTCACCCGCTGCACCTGCAGCATCTGTCACCGCTACGGGTCCATGTGGGCCTACTACCGTGCACCCCAAGTCACGATTCACCGCCCGCCGGGCGGCACCGTGGCCTACGTGTGGGGGGACCGGACGATCGAGTTCCACCACTGCCCCACCTGCGGCTGCCTCACCCACTACGAGGCGGTCGACAAGGCCACCAGCGACCGGGTGGCCGTGAACGCGAGGATGATCGACCCCGCGCTGATCGACGGCGTCGAACTCCGGAAGTTCGACGGCCGTGACACCTGGAAACTGGTCGAGTCCGAGACCGCACCCTTCCACCTCTGATCGACCCGTGCCCCGCGTCGTCGACTTCACCCGGGTGCTCGCCGGTCCCTGGGCCACCCAGACCCTAGGCGACCAGGGCTTCGACGTGGTGAAGGTGGAGTCGATCGAGGGCGACGAGACCCGGCGATTCCTCCCGCTGGTCAACGGCGAAAGTGTCTATTTCGCCTGTACCAACCGCAACAAGCGGTCGGTGGCCCTCGACTTGAAGTCGCCGGAGGGGCGGGAACTGGCCGCACGCCTGGTGGCGCGCGCCGACGTGGTGGTCGAGAACTTCCGGCCGGGCGTGATGGAACGCCTGGGGCTCGGCTACGACGCGGTGGCCACACCCCGTACCGTGTGGGTGACGATCTCCGCCTTCGGGCCGGGCAACGACGCCGCGGGCTACGACCTGGTCCTGCAGAGCCTCGGCGGAATCGCCGCGCTGACCGGGGAGCCCCCCCAGAAG
Source organism: uncultured Klebsiella sp. (assembly GCA_964359125.1). GTDB lineage: Bacteria > Myxococcota_A > UBA796 > UBA796 > SXON01 > SXON01. Next base: position 3,133 of record CAYHRZ010000145.1, read on the forward strand.
GCCGGCCCCTCGATCGCCGACCTCGCCAGCGCGATGACCGCGGTGCAGGCGGTCTTGTTCGCGCTCCTCGAACGGGCCGACACCGGCCTCGGGAAACGAATCGACATCAGGATGATCGACGTGCAGCACGCGCTGCTCGCTTACTACGCCTCGGCCTGGCTCAACGCGGGACAGTTGCCCCCCGCGCCGAGCAACGCCCATCCGTCCATCGCCCCCTACAACTTGTACCGCTGCGCCGACGGGTGGCTCGCCGTCTGCTGCGCGAACGAGGGGTTGTGGCAAAAACTCCGCGATGCGCTTGGGCTGCCGGAGGATCCCGCGTGGGCCACCATCCACGGCCGGGTGGCGGATCGCGAGCGCCTCGATGCCGGGATCTCTGCCGTGCTCGCTGACCGCCCGGCGGCGGAGTGGGCGGCCGTCCTCGGCGCGGCCGGGGTGCCGGTCGGCGAGGCGCACACTGTCCCCCAGAGCCTCGCGATGCCGCAGGCCAGCACCATCGAGTCCGGACCGTGGCGCTTCCCCTCCCCGCCCCTGGACCTCCAGGCCAACCGCCCGCCGCCGGCCCTGGGCGCACATACCGACCAGGTGCTCGCCGAGCTGGGCGTCGCTCCTGCGCAGTTGGCCGCGCTCCGCCGCGCGGGCGTCATCCGCTGACTACGGAATCGAGATCGTGTACGTCTCGTCGAGGATGACGTTGGGCCAGGGGCCGTTGTAGGTGCCGTCGTAGCAGGCGTGGTCGAAACACGACGAGAGGCAGATCGCGCCGTTGAGCGCCTGGCTCTCCCCGGTGCCCCAGTGCAGAGTGAGCGCGTCGAACTTCGCGTCGCAGCTGTTCTGGTCCACCACCACGAAGCGCAGCGCGTCGCCCGCCATCGCCTCGAAGGCGATCGGCGCGAGGTTGTCCTGGGTGTCGTTGTCGTCGCTGAACAGGGTGGCACCGTTGAGTTCGACCAGCAGGTCGTCGTCGACGCCGAAGTAGTCGTAGATCGTGTCGCCACCGGTGAGGGTGTAGAGCACCGGCTCCTCGTGGTCCCACACCGTGACGGAGACGCGGTCCTCCGCCATGCAGCCCTCGCTGTCGTAGCACCGCAACTTCAGCGAGATGTCGCCGATCGGGAGCTTCGCGGAGGTGGCCACGTCGCCGTCGCCGAAGATGGTGGCGTCGGCGATCTTGGTACTGTCGGCGAACCAGGCGCACACGAGGTTCGTGGCGTCTTCGTCCTGGTCGTAGACCACGCCGGTCATGGTGATGTTGCGGTCGTCCATCAGGTACTCGCCCACGTCGGGCTCGGTGATCTCCACCACCGGGCACTCGTTCTGGGTGGGGTCGTCGACCGTGTTGCCCTTGAGCGACACCGCCGCGATGGGCTCCTCGGGGTCGTTCGACGAGAACCAGAGCTCCCCCGACCACTCGTTGGTGTCGGGCGGGACGAAGGTCACCGACACGGTGAAGGAGTAGCCGTTCCGCAGCCCGTAGGGGGTTTCCCAGCCCTCGGGCATCACCACGTCGTAGGCCTCGTCTTCGTTCCCGGCGTAGGTGGCGCTCGAGATGCGTAGCGTGCCGGAGCAGCCCGCCCGCACCGTGAACTCCTTGGTGAGCGAGTCGCCCGGGGCCACGGTGCCGAAGTAGAGCAACTCCGGGTCGATGTCGATGCAGGGCTTGGTGCCCGCGCCGCCCACGGTGACCGGGAATCGTTCCTTGCCGGGCTGGTTGTTGAGCAGGACCAGCGTGCCCCAGTCTTGCTCCTCGAGGTCCGGGGTGTGGCGGATGACCAACTCGCCCGTCTTGTTCGCTGCCAGCTTCGTGGGGAAGGAGATCACCTCGAGGTCCGGTGACGAGCCCGCCTCCCACTCGGTCCCGCTGATCTCCAGGGTCCCGAGCCCGGCGTTGCGGACGGTAGCCGTCACTTCGGTCCACTCCTGGAGCACGGTCTCGCCGATCTCGATGGTGGACGGCTCGACGACGATCTCGGGATCCACGGCGTTGAGCTCGGTGTCCGAGCCCGTGCAGGCGAGGAGGAATAGGGGCGCCAGAGTCTTCACGGTGGCGGCGGTATATACGAGGTCTCGGTGCAGGAGCAAGCCCGAATCACGCTCCCGGCGACGCGAGAGCACCTCTGGAACGAGGCGAAGCGCCATCCCGAGGAGTTGGCCCTGGCCGCGGCGGCGCTGTTCGGGGCGCCGCCCGGGGAGGAGCAGTGGCCGGAGTTGCTGGACTTCGTCGCGACCGAGTGGGTCGACGCGCGCGGGCAGTTGGCGTACCAGCGCCTCGGACTGGCGCTGCCGGCGTGGGTGGAGGGCGTCCGGACGTCGTTGTGGACGGTCGACGGTTGGGAGGGGGACCTGGTGTGCCTCCGCGACGCGGCGACCGACGAGGAGATCGCCGTCGCGTGTCCGGGCGTGCAGGCCGACTTGCCTCGGCGCACGGTCTTGCGCGCGCGGGTCGTCCCCTGGGACGGCGTGCTCCGTTTCTTCGGCGAACCCGCGCTGTTTGGGCAGCACGGCGTGATCGGGCGCATGCAGTTGCTCGAGGCCTGGCGAGACTCCCCCGAGCCGCGGGCCCTGGACGCCCAGCGAGACCTGCGGCGCGCATTCGCTTACCAGCACGACCAACGCAGCGCATTCGTGGCGTACTTCGGTCGCGACCGGTGGACGGCGGCATCCGCCGACGAACTCGAGACCCAACTCAACGACTTCTTGAAGCACTACCTGTTCGAACGGCCCTGCGACCTCTTCCTCGGCCAGACGCCGGCGCAGCGGGAGCGGGCGCGACGGGGTCGCGAGCCGCAGCGGCTGGCGTTGCGCCTTGGGCCTTCACTCCGGGACGGTGCGCCGACCGTCGTATTCGACGAGGTGTTCGGCATCGAGTTCCGCGCAGCCGAGGACGACTCGCCCGCCACCCCCGGTGGGCGGGCCGCACCCTCGCTGCTGCCCGGCTTCGACGACGACGGGGGCTGACCGGCGCGGCGCCTAACTGTTCGGTCTTGCGGCGGGCAGCGCCCCGAAGTTATGGCCTTTCCTGCGTGCCTCCCTCCTCCGCGAGTATCTCCGACGCGATCGACCGGGTCAGCGTCCGCGCGGCGATCACGGCGCGAACCTCATCGGGCATGTGCACCGGCAAACTCATGTGGGTGCAGGGCGGGCGCATGCTGGTGCAACTCGACGCCGAAGTCGACGAGGGAGCCGAGATCGACGTGAAGGTGGACCTCTCGCCGGTGCCGGGCACAGCCTTGCTCCGCGCGAGGGTGGCCAAGGGCGTGGTGGGCACTGGGCGAGAGCTTCCGCGGTACATCCTCGACCTCATCGAGGTGGCCAGCGACGACCGGGGCCGCTGGACCGCCTGGCTGGCGGCCAAGCTCACCGGCGGCACGCTCTCCAACGTCAGCGGCGTCAGCGACCGCAGCACCGGCTCCGGCTCCGGCTACGCCTCGGTGGCGGAGCGAGAGCGGCAAGCGGCCGTGGCACGGCTGGACCGGCTGTCCGGCGCTCACCGCAGCGTGCCCCCCGGCTCTCCCTCGTCCACCCCCCCCGAGCCCACGTCGTCGGTCTCGTCCAGTGGGCCCCGCCCGTCTAGCGTCACAACCGGCAGCAATCCGCTCACCAACAGCGATATCCACGCCGTCGGCAGCGGCCGCGTGGCGATGCGGGAGGCGCTGAAGGCAGCCATCAAAAGGACTTTCGACGACACGCCGCTCCCGGAGTTGCAGGGCCTGCGGAGCACGCCCACCGGCAGCGCCTTCGTCAAGCACGTCACCATCCCCCCGTCGGATCGCGCGCTGATGGACGGCACCCGGCCAGCGCCCCGCACTTCGATGCCGCCCACGCCCACGCCCAAGGCGATGCCCCCCCTGGCGGCCACCGCGGCGCCGCCGGGGGTGGCGCCGCCGAGCGTGCCGCGCACCACCCTCCCCCCGGTGCGGCCCGCTAGCCTGCCGCGCCCGCCGTCGGCCCCACCCCCCGCCCGCCTGCCGCCCGCAGGCCCCACGGACTTCGAGCACGACGACCCCAAGTGGAGTGCGTCGGAGTTCCGGGGCAACCACTACCTCGACGTGTGCTGGACCAGCGCCGACGCCTACACCTACGATGCCTACGCGCAAGTGCTCGCCTGCGCGCTCACGCTCCACGCGCACGCCGCGCCCCTGCCGGACCGCCCACCGATTTTCATGGTGCTCCGCCACGGCACGATGGTGATCCAGTGCGAGGCGGCCGTGCTGGAGCACAGCGCCACCCAAGCGACCTACCGCCTCCAGCTCAACGCGGGGCAGCTCGCGGAGCTGCGGCGGGCGGCCAAGCCCGGGTCGGTGTCGACCGGCGCCACGGACCCGCGCCGGCGCTCGTAGCTCAGGGGATCGCCGAAACGCGCAACGCTCGTCGCAGGTCGGGTTGCGGGCCAACCCACTCGGCGCCCACCTGGGCCACAGCCGTGGTCACCAGCAGCGCCCGGAGTTCCCGAGGTGCCAGGGGGGCGCCCCGCGCCGCGATGCGCGCGGACTGGACCACCGCCGCCATCGCCGCCACCAGTGCGCTCGCGCCGCTGGTCCCGCCGAACACGGAGGTGTAGGCCTGCCGTTCGTCGCCCCGGGGGAAGTACAGGTCGGTGTACGGGGAGCCGCCGAGCGTGACGATGTCGGTGAACCAGGCCTGCAGGTGAACCCCCCCGCCGTAGTCGCTGCCAGCCCACGCCCGCGGCTCGCCGTAGCTGGGCGGGAACCCGCCTCCGACCACGATCGCGCCCACGTCGAGGTCGAACACGCCGCCGTAGGTGGGGTCGTCCAGGTCCACGCCGCCGTTGGCGGAGGGGACCACGCCCACCACGCCCTGCTCGGTCGCCGCCTCCACCACGTCGCGTACCGCCTCGTCCCAGCTGACCGGCAAGAACTCGCCGTCGGGACCGTACACCTGTTGCTCGACGAGGATCACGTCGCCCGGCTGCAACACCGCGAGGGCCTCGTAGATGGCCAGCGCCACGTCGTACTCGAGCAGGCCGTCCACCAGCGTGTCCGGGTGCGCCACCATCACCTCGGCGGCGGGGGCGCCACCCTGGACACCGTAGTCGTTCAGCAGCGCGAGCAGCACACCGAGGACGGCGGTGCCGTGGAAGGCATACAGCGTCTCGGGCTCTCCGCGAAGCCTGGTGACGGGGCCGATGTCCTCGTGTTCGGCATCCCAGGCATACTCGACGTTCACCAGGCGGACCTCGGCCCCGTCGGCGCCGGGAAAGGCGCCGAGATTCGAGAAACCGAGCCCCACCGGGAAGGCGTCAAGCCAGGCCTGCTCGAACACTGGGGTGACCGGCACGATGTCGACCGGCGGCGGGGCTGGCCGCAGCGCCAACCAGGCCCGGTCGACGGCGCCCTGGGCGAGCAATCGGCTGCCGGTGTCACCGTCGCCCGCCAGCCACCAGTGGCGCGCCAATTTGCCGGTCGAACCAGGGAAGCGGGGCCGGGCGCCCGGCGGCGGCGCGTCGGCCACGACCGCCAGGAGGTCCTGCTCGCGGTCTACGCCGGCGCGGAGTTGGGCCTCCTCCGCGTAGGCCGGGGTCAAGGCGGGGCCCACCAGCGGCCGGCGCTGAAGGCGTACCGGTGCGGCGGCTCCACCCGGTCCGGCGAGGGGTGGGCCGGGTCGCCCGGCAGGGTGACGAACAGCGTGCCCTCGTCGTCGTGCAGGAAGCGGGGGCAGATGACCGGCGTGTGCCGCGGCGCAGCGAGCACGCCCGCCACGCTGTCGAAGGGCTCCAACTCCATCAGCGTCCGGACAGTGGGAGGGGAGAGCGGCAGCGCGCCGCCTGCCGACCGCGCCAGCGCGTCGCCGGGGCGGAACCAGTCGCCGGCGACAGCCTCCTGACCGTCGATACGCGGCTGTTGTCCGTCGGGCAGCCGCGACACGAAGAACCAGGTGTCGTAGCGGCGCGGCTCCACCTCCGGCGTCACCCAGTGGGCCCAAGGGCACATCAGGCCCAGGTCCAGCACCCCCCCGACGCGCAGGTCGACGCCAGCTTCCTCCCAGAGCTCCCGGGCCGCCGCCGTCCAGAACGCCAGCGGGATCTGTTCCGGCCTCGCCCCTCGGGTGGGCAACGCCGCGTCGCCGTCGTCGACCCGCCCGCCGGGGAAAACCCAGGCCGAGGCCATGAACCCGACCTTGCGGCTGCGTTCCATCAACCAGGTCTCGGGCCCGCCGGGACCGTCTCGGAGCAACACGATCGTCGCCGCGGGGCGGGTGGGCGCCACCACCTCGGGCGCGGGGAAGGGGAACGTGGGCATCGGCCCACCCTACTCGGCGGCGCCGGGGCTGGCGATCTCCGGCGAGAGACTATATGCTTTGACGCGTCAAGAGGGATGCTCATGTACCTCCTAGTCATCACCCGCGCGCTGGCCTGGCCGGTCGACGACGAAACCTGGGTCGAGATCACCCTCGGCGGGGCGACCCTCGAAGACACGCACAACGACCACGACCGCGACGGCATCGGCTTTGCCGACGGCCTCGACTGCGTCGGCGACGTGGCGACCTACGGCGCCCCCGCCGCGTACTGGTGGACCAACGGCGAGGACCTCTTCTTCCGGGTGCGCGTCAACGACACGCCGTGGATCACCAAGGACGAAGAACTGTTCCCCGCGTCGTGGAATTTCCTCCTCGAGACGGACGGAGACCTTTCTACCTTCGAGTACGTCGTGGCCCTCACCGGCCCGACCGCGACCGTCGAACTCTGGCACAACGACCTCGCATCCGAGGGCTTCACCCCGCCCTCCGGCTACATGGGCAACTGGCCCAACACCACGCCGGACCTGTACGCGCGGGGCACCCGGACGACTTCGAGCATCAACGACGCCGACGACTGGTTCGTCGACGTGCGCGTGCCCGTGGAGAGTTTCGCCACCGACGAGGTGATCGGGACCACCTTCCGGGTAGCGGTGTCCACCGGCTACGGCGGTGCCGCCATCGGCGCGCCGGCCGACCTCTGCGGCACCGACGACGGTACCGACATGGGCGACCTCGCCGACGGCTGGAGCGACGAGGTCGGCGTGGACCAGGACGACGACGGCCTCACCGACATCGACGAGGACAACCGGGGCACCGACAAGACCGACAGCGACAGCGACGACGACGGCCTGTCCGACGGCGAGGAGGTCAGCGACTGGGGCACTGAGCCGCTGGCCTGCGACTCCGACGGCGACGGCGTCGCCGACGGCACCGAGGCCGGGCGGGCCGAGGGCAGCGACGACACGGACCTCACTGCCGGCTGCTTCGTGGCCGACGCCGACCCGGCCAGCACCACCGATCCCACCATCATCGACACCGACACCGGCGGCTTGGCCGACGGCATGGAAGACCGCAACAGCAACGGCGCCATCGACGACTGGGAGCCCGACCCCAACGATCCATTTCAACGTAGGACCACACTACGTCTGAGGCCCGATGTGGTCAAGTGGCTCAACAAGAACATCAAGGACCGCAAGGTTCCTAGCAATGTAGACGGAGGAGC
>CAYHRZ010000146.1:0-10584 GCA_964359125.1 uncultured Klebsiella sp.
CGGATAGAGCGCGTAGCTCTGGAAGACCATCGCCACGTCGCGGTCGCGCGGGGCGACGCTGTTCACGCAGCGCTCCCCGATGAAGAGCTCCCCGCGGCTGATCTCCTCCAGCCCCGCGATGCAGCGGAGCAAGGTGGACTTCCCGCAGCCGGAGGGGCCGACGAGCACGATGAACTCGCCGTCGTGTACCTCGAGGTCCACTCGGTGCAGGACAACGACACTTCCGTAGTGTTTCTCGACGGCGTCGAAGGCGAGGGTGGCCACGGCGCGGGGTTTATCGCGGGCGGGGAGTCCGGGGGGAGGGGGAGGGCTCGCTCCCTCACCCCCCGCCCAGGAACCCCGCGACCCGGGCCCATAGCTCCCGGTCGACGATGTCGTTGTGGGCGCGGTCCACGCGCACGAACTTGGCGCCGTCGATGGCGGCGGCGAGCCGCTCGCCGAGCGCCAGCGGGATCTGCGGGTCGCGGGTGCCGTGGACCACCAGCGCGGGGACCTTGACAGCGCCGGCGCGCGACAGCGAGTCGAAGGGGTCGCGGACCAGCCAGTGCACGGGGAACAGCGGGTAGCTGAGCACGGCCACGTCGGGGATCGACGTGTAGGCCGAGGCGAGCACCAGCGCGGAGCAGCGCCCCTCGGCGGCCATCGCCACCGCCACGCCGGTGCCGAGGGAGTGGCCCATGCAGGCCGGGGTGGGCAGGCCGAGGGTGCCGAGGTGGGCGAGGCCCGCGCGGGCGGCGGCGAGGATGCCCACTTCGCTGGGGCCCTCCCCGGTGGCCTCGCCGTAGCCGGGGTACTCCACGGCGGCGAAGCCCACGCCGGCAGCCACCGCGTCGCGACCCGTAGCCACCGACCGCGCGAGCTGTCCCCCGTTGCCGTGGAAGAATAGCACCAGCGGCGCGCCGTCGACCGGCTGCCAGAAGATGGGGACGGTCGCTGTCCCCAGGTCGAGTACGGCCCGCGTGGCGCCCTGGCCCAGCCGGACGGGCAGCGGCGCTGGTGCGGGGAACAACAGCGTGCGCTGCGCGAAGAACAGGGCCGTGCAGGCGGCGACGTAGGCGACCACCACGGCTCCGAGCAGGCGGCGGGCGATCGTCGCGAGGCGCACCAGGGCCGGTATCCGACCGCGGGTGGCTAGTCCCTTCGCAGGTGCAGCGGGGCCCGGGCCTCCGCCTCGCCGTGGTCCGTGCGCACGCGCACCTCGGTGGGACCGGCCGGTAGCTCGGGCACGGTGAAGCCAAGCTGGCTCGGACCGTACACCCCCCCGGTGATCTCCATGCCGCCGACCACCACCGTGGTGGCGCCGTTGACGAAGCCGGACCCGCTCACGTACACCCAGTCCCCCGGCCGGGCCTCGGCGGGCGAGAGGCCGGTGACGACGGGAGGCTCGGTGGGCGTGCCGACGGTGAACACGCTGGTGGAGAGGGCGCGCTGCTCGCCGGTCACGACTTCGACGGGGCCGGATCCGGTGGCCCCCGCGGGGACGGTGAAGCCGATCTGGTCGGTGTCGTAGAACTGCGTGGGCACCCCCTCGACGCCCCCCACCGACACGGTGGTGACACCCTCGACGAACCCCGAGCCGCTGACGTAGACCCACTGTCCCGGGGGACCGAGCAGGGGGGACACCCCGGTGACAGTCAGTGAGCCCATGAAAGGCCACCCGGCCCAGGCGCCCACGAGCCCGGCGGCCACGACAGCGGCGGCGAGGGCCAGGATGCCGCCCCGCCCTGCACCCCTGGGGCCCGCCCTGCCGGCCCGGGCCCGCGCGAGCAGGCCAGCCAGGCCCGGGTCGTCGGGCCGGTGGCCGAGCACGCGGCGGAGGGTGGTCTCGGCGGCCGCGAGGTGCTCCGGCTGGCGGGTGGTCTCGAAACGGGCGACCAGCGCCCGGCACTCCAGGTCCTCCAGGGCGTGGTCGTCGGCCAGGAGCGCCCGCGCGGCGTCGGCCTCGGCCAGCGCGTCGTCGACGAGTCCCTCGCGCAGGAGGTTCTCCCCCCGCCGCACGTGGTCGCGGGCCGCGGCCTGCGCCCGGGCCAGGTCGTCGTCGGAAACCCCCAGCTCGCGCGCGATGCGGAGGATCTCGTCGCGGCTCGTGGGCGGAGCGGGCAAGGCCTCCACACGCTGCAGGAAGCGGGCGAGGACCTCGGCGGGCTCCATCGGCGGGATCCTACCCCGGGCGCCGTGGCCTGGGCGCTCGTGTTGGCGTCTCGCGCCGGTTCACAACGCTCGTAGCGCCGCCACCAGGGCTTCTCGCCCCTCGTTGCCCTCGGCGCGCGCCAGCACCCGTCCCTCGGCGTCGAGCAGCACCAGCACCGAGGTGTGGGCGAAGCCGCCGCCGGGCAGGGGCCGCACCTTGATGCCGAGCAGCGCGGCGACCTCCCGCACCTGGTCGGGCTCGGGCCGGGCGAAGACGAACTGCCCGCCTACTCCTCGGGATTCGTGGGCGCGCCGCAGGGCCTCGACGCTGTCGTTCTCGGGGTCGAGGGAGACCAGGAGCACCGTCACCGCCGGATCGCCCGCCTCCACGAGCGCCGAGCGGGCCGCTTCCACGAGCAGGGGGCAAGCCGACGGGCAGGTGGTGTAGAACATCGACACCACCACCGGCGCGCCCTGGAACGCCGCGAGGGTGGTGCGCTCCGCCTCGTGGGTGACGAGCGGCACCGGCAGCGCGTAGAGCGACGGCCCCGTCGCCTCCGCCTCGACGCTCGCCGGGCCGTCTTTCACGTCGGCCGGGAGCGCGCACGCCAGCCAGAGCAGGGCGAGCGTCACGCGTGTACCTCGTAGGCACAACGGAAACCGAGGCTCCGCAGGGTGGAGTTGCCCTCGAGGCTGCTGCGCAGCGCCACCCGCATGAAGGCGGCGTAGTCGGCCTTGTCCCCCGCGGCCGCTGCCGCCCCGCCGCCGCAGAAGCGCAGGTCGTCGGCGCCCTTGCCGTCGCGGTTGTCGACGTTCACCAGGCTCGCGTTGAAGTCGTCGACCCACTCCCACGCCAGCCCGTGGAGGTCGTGTACCCCCCAGGCGTTGGCCCGGCCGAGGCCCACCGCCGGCAACTGCTTCGGGTTCGCGGCCCCGTACCAGTCCAGGATGCGCTGCACGAAGACGGGATCCCGGCTCGCGTCCAGGCGGGTCTCGTCGGCGCTGGCCGCGAGCTCCCACTCGGCCTCCGTGGGCAGCCGCCCCCCCTCGGCGCGGCAGTACGCGCGCGCCGCGAACCAGCTCACCTCGGTCACCGGGGCGCGACGTTCCGTTGCCCCCGACGCGTCGTCGGTCGCCCAGCGCGCGAGGTACCCGGCGTCGACCAGGGCGCGGCTCGCGGCGCCGCGCTGCCACTCGGGGTGGGCGCCCACGAAACGCTCGAAGTCGGCCACCCTCACCGGGTAAACGTCGAGCGCGAAAGCGTCTACCGGCACCGCCTCTTCCCCCGGCGAGGGCGGGTAGACCGGCCGCCAGGTGCCCGGGCCGACGGTCACCCGGGGCCCAGCGGCGACCAGGCCCGCGAGGAGGAGCGTGCCCGCGATCATCCCCCGCCTGCCGGTTTGACCTCCTTGTCAGCCTCGGGCCCGGAGTAGATCGCCTTGTCCTCCGGCCCGTCCACCTTGAGGATGCCCAGCGCGCCCTTGTTGAAGGTGCGGAAGATGGCGTGGTCCACCAGCGGGTAGTTGCCGGGCACGTCGACCGTGAACTCGACAATCGCGGCGCCACCGGGGGGCACGACCGTCGTCTGGACGTTTTCCTGGAACTTGGTGCCGCCCTCGGTGTACACCCGGTCGAAGATCTCGCCGATCACGTGGAAGCTCGACGTGAGGTTCGGTCCGCCGTTGCCGACGTAGAGCCGGACCGTCTCGCCGGTCTTCGCGGTGATGGCCTTGTCGCCGAGCAGCGCGCCCTCGGCGCCGTTGAACAACACGTAGGTGGGCGACTCGTCGATGGCCTTGCCCATGTCGAACTGCTGGAGCCCCTCCTCGTTGTACTTGCCACTGGTGTAGAAGTCGCCCTGGACGATGTAGTACTCCCGGTCCACCTTGGGCAGGCCACCCGGCGGCTCCACCAGGATGAGCCCGTACATGCCGTTGGCGATGTGCATGCCCACCGGCGCGGTGGCACAGTGGTAGATGTAGAGGCCCGCGTTGAGCGCCTTGAAGGTGAACTGCGCGTCGTGGCCGGGGGCCGCGAAGGTCGAGGCCGCGCCGCCGCCCTGGCCGGTCACGGCGTGCAGGTCGATGTTGTGCGGCATCTTGCTGTCGGGGTGGTTCTGGAGGTGGAACTCCACGGTGTCCCCCTGGCGGATACGAATGAAGTTGCCCGGGACGTCGCCGCCGTAGGTCCAGAACACGTAGGTGGAGCCCTCGGCGATGGGCTTCTCGACTTCCTTCACCTCCAAGTTCACCACCAGCTTGGCGGCGTGGTCGCGGTTCACCGGCGGCGGCACGTTGGGCGCCGAGGTCAAGGTGGCCACCTGCACCGCGCCCTCGGCCTTGATCGCCAGCGCCTCGGCCCGCGTCATGGGACGAAGTTCCGCGCTGGTGGGCTTGGCCGCGGCCTCGGGTCTCGCGGCGGCCTTGGGAACGTCGTTGGTGCTACAGCCGAGGGCGGCGAGGGCGAACAGACCGGTCAAGAACATGGGTTGCTCCAGGTAGGGCGAACGTCACTGCAATTCGGGTGCCACCCTCATGCGAACGATCCGCGTCGTATCGCCCATGCGCACGAGGGTGTCGCACCAGGCCTCCTCGCCCAGTCGGTACCAGACCTGCACCCCGCGAGAGGCCCCCCGGCGCAGGCAGGCCACGGCGGCAGCCACGCTCGCACCGGGCGCCGAGTGCGCGCGCTCGCTCCCCTTGAGCAACACCTGGTCGATGCTCGCCAGCGCGGTCAGGTCGGCCACCCAGGCGTCGAGGGTGGTGTCGTCGAAGGTGCCGGAGAACAACTCCGGGAGGGGAACCTCGTCAGCCAAGGCGAACCTCCTCGACCGGCCGCATCAGCACCGCGCCGAAGGGCGACGGGCAGACGTCCGCGCACACCCCGCAGCCCGTGCACCGGTCGAGATCGACCACCGGTGCCATTCGACCCATGTGCAGTGCGGAATCCACCGGGCAGCGCTCCACGCACACCGCGCAGAAGTCGGTCCGGTGGCTGCAGGCGACCAGGTCGAACTGGGGAAGCACGCTCGCCGGACTGTGGACGGCGCCCCGCGGCGTGGTGTCGGGGTCGTGCCCGAGGCCGAAGAAGGAGCGCCGGCTGGTCACGGGGTAAGACCCGGCGGGCCGTCGCTGGTGGCGGCGTGACACTGCGAGCAGGACTCACGCCAGGGGTGGGAGGAACGGATACTGTCGCGACCGTTCACCCCGTGACAGGAGTCACACTGCTCGCGCATGAAGGTGCGGTGGGGCAACTGCGGGGGCGCCACGCTCCAGGCCCGGCTGCCGGAGGTCGGCGAGTCCAGCCCGTCGAACCGGTTGTCGACTGCGCGCGGGTCGGCGGGCAGCGCGGTGTCGCCGGGTACCGGGCTCTCGGTGACGACGTGACACTGGGTGCAACTCGTGAGCTCGTGGTGACTCATCTGGGGGGCGAGCAGTCCCCGCAAGCGCAGGCCCTCGTCGTGGCAAGCGAGGCACTCGGGCACGGCGTCCTGGCGGATGGCGTGGGGGATCCGGGGCGGCGCGCCGTCGTACGCTCGGAGCGCCGCCCGCGCGAAGATGTCGTCGCCCTTGTCGCCGTCGAGCTCGACCGGGTCGAGCACCCCGGGCCCCGCGGCTCGCAGCGCCGCCACGTCGTCGCTCCAGCCGCTGGGGCTGGTGCGCGGGTGCGCGCGCAAGCCCACGTAGCTGAGCGCCTCGGGGACGACGGGTTCCGTGTCGCTGGCCTCGCCCCCGTCGCGCCTCGCCGCGGCCTCGTAGTCACGGGCGTCGGTGCCGGCGAAGAAGCCGATCAGCGCCACGCCGATGACGACGGCGAGCGCGACTTGGAGGGGGCCCTTGTCCATGGTCTACCTCGCGATGCGCCGCACGCGGACGGCGCACTTCTTGTAGTCGGGCTGCTTGGAGAAGGGGTCGAATTCGTGGAGCGTCACGTTGTTGATCGCCACGCGCTCGTCGAAGAAGGGGACGAACAGGTAGCCGGGGGGAGAAGACGAGCGGCCGTCGAGCCAGGCGGGGAGGTCGACGGCACCCCGGCGGGACTCGACGCGCACCAGTTCGCCATCCTGAATTCCAAGCTTCGCGGCGTCTTCACGGTTGATTTCGACGTATGCGTTGGGCATGGCCGCACGCAACTGCGGGATGCGGCCGGTCATCGTGCCCGAGTGCCAGTGTTCGAGCACGCGCCCGGTGCAGAGCCAGAACGGGTACTCGCCGTCGGGGACCTCGGGAGGTGGCACGTAGGGGCGGAACCACACCTGCGCCTTGCCGTCGTCGGTGACCGAGTGGTAGAAGTCGATACCCGATCCCTTCTTGACATAGGGATCGTCGAACTCCGAGAACCGCCAACGGGTCTCGCGCCAGGTGCCGTCCTCGCCCTGCGTGACCGGCCACCGCAGGCCGCGCGTGGCCACGTACTCGTCGTAGGGGGCGAGGTCCTTGTGCTTCATCTTGGAGAAGGCGCGGTACTCCTCGAACAGCCGCCGGTCCACGTTGACGTCGTAATAGTGACTGAACTCCCAGATCGGCGCCTCCCGCCCCTTGGCGTCGGTGGTGCGGAAGATCCACTGGCCGTCCCGGTCGCGCATGCCCGCGTGCCCGCGGTTGTAGAGCTCACGCGACACGGCGATCGTCTGCCAGGTGTCGTCCCGCGCCTGGCCCGGCGGGTTCACCATCTTGAACCACTGCTGCGTCCGTCGCTCGGAGTTGCCGAACATGCCGTTCTTCTCGACCCACATCGCCGAGGGGAGCACCAGGTCCGCGATGCGCGTGGTGGCCGTGGGGTACACGTCGGACACGATCAGGAACTTCTCGGGGTCCTTGGCGCCGGGATCCACCAGCAGGTGCAGGTTGGGCATGGTCTGCGCCGGGTTGGTGACTTGCACCCAGATGGTGTGGATGTCGCCTCCGTCCTTGGCCGGGGTCGAGAACCGTTTCCACATCTCCACGGCGTGGTAGCCGGGCTTCGGGTTGATACGTCCCTCGGGCAGGTTCCAGTTCTTCTCGGCCAGGGCGCGGTGCTTGTCCTTCGTTACGTTTCCGCCGCCCGGGAGTCCGTGGGCCAGGGTGCCCACCTCCCGCACCGTGCCACAGGCCGAGGGCTGGCCGGTGAGGCTGGTGGGGGCGTCGCCCGGACGGCCGAAGTGCCCGCTGAGGAGGTGGATGCCGTGGACCAGGTTGTTGATCGCGGTGCCCTGGGTGTGCTGGTTCATCCCCATGCACCACAAGCTGGTGATCTTGAGGGAAGGGTTGGCGAACAACTCGGCCAGCATGCGGATGTCGCTCGCCTTGACCCCCGACAACTTCTCGACGTGCTCCGGCGTGTAGGGTTCCAGCGCCGCCTGGTACTCTGCGAAACTGATCGCCTTGCCGTTGAGCTCCGCTGGCTCGCTGTCGGCCCGGAAGGCGCAGTGTTTCTCCACGAAGGCCTTGTTCCAGCGGCCCGTGCGAACGAGCAGGTGGGCGATGCCGTTGGCGATGGCGAGGTCTCCCTGGGGCTTCATCTGGAGGAAGTGCTGGCAGTGGGCGGTGGATCGCGTGCGCCGGGTGCCGATGTCGACGAGGGTTACCTCCTCTCCCCGGTTGCGACGGTCGACGATGCGGCTGAAGAGCACCGGGTGCATCTCCGCGGGGTTGTTGCCCCAGAGGATGACCACGTCGGCCACGTCGAGGTCGTCGTAGCTACCAGCGGGCTCGTCGACCCCGTAGGTCGACAAGAAGCCCGTGACGGCGCTGGCCATGCACAGCCGGGCGTTGGGGTCGATGTGGTTGTTGGACAGTCCCCCCTTCATGAACTTGTTCGCGGCGTAGCCCTCTTGGATCGTCCACTGGCCGCTGCCATAGAACGCGAAGCCCTTGGAATCCTTGTCGACCCGGTCGGCGATGGCGCGGATCGCCTCGTCCCAGGAGATCGGCACCATCTTGTCGCCCCGGCGCAGCATCGGCGTGGTGAGGCGGTCGGCACCGTAGAGCGCCGACCCCACGTGGTAGCCCTTCACACACAAGAGACCCTTGTTGACGTCCGCCTCGGTGTCGCCTGCGATGGCGACGACCTTGCCACCCTGGACGCCGACCTGGACGTGACAGCCCGTGCCGCAGAACCGGCAGGGCGCCTTGTCCCACTGCACGCCGCTGCCCGCGCGGCCGCGGATGTCGGGGGTGGCGGGTTGGGGGGTCTGAGCCTGGGCGACCGTGGCCGCCGCACCGGCGACGGCGGCGGCACTCAACTGGAGGAAATGGCGGCGATCCGTGCTCACGGCTCACTCCTTGGTGGAGGGTTGGGTGTGCTGGCCACCGGCGCGGCGCGCATGTGACCGGAGAAGACGGCGATGGCGAGCTTGAGACCGACGGTGAAGACCATCAGCCCGAGGGCCCAGGTGCCCAGGGTGACCTTCCACTCGAGGCGGTTGGGGAGGTACTCGACCAACTCGTGCAGGGTGCTCGGTACGAAGCCCGGCACGATGAGCCCGATGCCCTTCTCGATCCAGAGGCCCACGAGGGCGAGTCCGCAGGCGATGTCGACCCGCCAGAGGTGTGTGCGGGTGCTGGACCACAGGAGCAGGGCCCCGGCGGCCACGTTGCAGACCAGCGCGGTCCAGATCCACGGCACCAGGGCGTGGTGCCCGTGCAGGCCAAACCACAGGTAGCGGGCGGAGGCAGTGTGCGCGCCTCCCGAGTAGAACTCCGTGAAGACCTCCGAGCCGACGAAGAACAGGTTCACCAGCACGGTGACGCGGAGGATTTTCACCAGCGTGGCGATGGCCGAGTCGCCCACGTGGAAGTGGGTGAGCCGACGAACGACCTGCAGGGCCAGCACGATGAACGCGGGGCCGCTGACGAAGGCCGACACGATGAACCGGGGCGCGAGGAGCGCAGTGTTCCAGAAGGGCCGCCCGCCGAGGCCGCTGTACAAGAACGCGGTGACGGTGTGGATACTCACCGCCCACACGATCGACAGCAGCACGAAGGGGACGTACCAACGAGAATCCGGTGTTCGCCCGAGGAAGCGCGTGTACAGCAGGTACCCGACGACGTGCAGGTTGATGAGCAGGTAGCCGCCGAGGACGATCACGTCCCACGTCAGCATCGACACCGGCCAGTTGAATCGGCCGATGACGGGAAGCATGTGCCACGCGCGGTCCACCCGCCCCAAGTCCGCGTTGACAAAGGCGAGCGCGACGACAATCGACGCCACGGCGAGGATCTCGCCCACGATGACCACGTCGTGCATCGCGTGGTCCTTGTAGAGGTAGGCCGGGATGACCATCATCACCGCGCCTGCCGCCAGGCCCACCGCGAAGGTGAAGTTGCCGATGTACATGCCCCATGACACGTGGTCGCTCATGGCGGTGAGGCCCATGCCGCCCGCCACCTGGTGAGACCAGGCGTTCACGCCCACGAGGAAGACGGCGGTCAAGGCCGTCATCCAGGCGTAGAAGGGGACGTGCCCGTCGGTCGCCACACCGATGGCGTCCCACAGGAAGCGTGGGTACGTGCGGGCGTGCTTGGCCACCTCGGCGGCGGCGGGCGTTTCACCTTGAACGTGCATGGGCTACTCGTCGAAGAAGTAGAAGAAGCGCGGACGCGTACCCACGTCCTCCTTGAGCACGAACACCCTCTTGTTCTCGAGAACCCAGCGGATCTCGGAGTCGGGATCCAGTACGTTCCCGAACACACGGGCGCCGGTTGGACAGGCCTCCAGGCAGGCGGGGAGACGCCCCTCGCGCGTGCGATGTAGGCAGAACGTACACTTCTCCATGACCCCCTGGGGGCGAAGGCGATTGGAGAGGTAGGCCTGGTCCGGGTTGATCTCCTCGGGGGGAACGACCGGCTTCTCCCAGTTGAAGCGCCGGGCGTGGTAGGGGCAAGCCGCCTCGCAGTAGCGGCAGCCGATGCACCAGTTGTAGTCGACGACCACGATGCCGTCGGCCTCCTTCCAGGTGGCCTCCACGGGGCAGACCTTCACGCAAGGGGCGTTGTCACACTGGTGACACTGCACGGGCATGTAGAACTTGTCCTTGCGGGGGACCGGGTGGGTGTAGTTGGCGTTGCCCAGCTCCAGGTTGATGCTCCCCTTCTCCATCTCCAGCACGCGGATGTAGGAGTTGTGAGAGGCCCGGTCGTGGTTGTTCTCGGTGTGACAGGCCTCTGCGCAGCGTCGGCATCCCACGCAGATCGAGAGGTTCAAGGCGTAGGCGAACCGCACGCCGGGGGTGGGGCGAGGATCGGCGATCTGCACGGCCACGCCGGTGTCGGCCTCGGTTTCTTCCTCCAGGCGACGCAGCACCTGCCGCATCTCCTCCGCGTCGAGTTCCTTGTAGTGTTTCTGGAGGAACCCGTCCAGGCTCTCTGCGGGCGACCACTCGGTGAGCGGCGCCATCGCGCGGGCCAGCTCGGCCGCGCCCAGGGTGGCCCCTCCAGCCTTGAGCGCGGTGCGGCGCGTTGTGTCGTCGAGGCT
>CAYHRZ010000147.1:0-10583 GCA_964359125.1 uncultured Klebsiella sp.
CCCCCACCCGCCCGGGGCCATGCCCCCCGCGGCCGCCCACGCCGAGCTTGCGCTCCGCAAGATCCCCGGGGACGACGCCCACCTGGTGGAGCTCGGCCTGTACGGCCTCCTCGACACGGTGAAGCTGCTGCGCGCCGCCTGGGGCTAGCTTTCGGGCAGGTCGACTACCCGCAGGTCCACCAGCCCCCTCTCCGCGAGGGCCCGGAGCGCCTCGAGTCCCTCGCCGCCCTCGCCCCCGTAAACCACGATCACCGTCGCCGCCGACAGGGGTCTGAGGGCGTCGGCCCCCCCGCCGAGGGTGGCGAACGGGTGCCCCCCCGGACCCAGCCGGTCCTCGGTCAGGATGAGCACGAGCCGCTGCCCGTGGCGTATCAACGCTCGGCGCCCGGACACCTCCGGCCCGCGCATCGTGTCGAGCACGAGAGCGTCGGCACGCACCCTCACCGCCAGCGGGACGACGATACTGATGTTGACGACCTGACCGGCCGCCGCGCGGGCGTCGAGCTCGGGCCCCGGTCCACGCCCACCCATCGCCTCCTGGTACGCCCTTGTGGCCGGATCGTACCGCCCGCCGAGCGACTCGATAGCTGCCCCCCCGGCGCGCGAGACCGCGTGGATTTCCGAGTGGGCCGAGAGCAACACGCGCGGCCCGTCGGTCCGCGCCGCCACCACTCGCGCCACCTCCAGCCCGGTGTTCCCAGTGTCGACGGCGACCACCACGTCGCGCGCGCGCACCAACTCGGTTTGCTCGTCGCCCGCAGCACGGCGCCCGCCCACGTAGGATGCGCAGGCGCGTCGCCAGCGCTGCGTCTTGGACAGCCGGCTTCCGGCGGTCTCCTCGTCGCCGGCCGTGCGCCAGGACCGAGACACCCTGCCGTAGCTCCGGGCGACGATCCCGGTGGCCTCCATTTCTCCGAGGATTTTCGCCGTGTGGGCGGGCTGCGTCCCCAATAGATGGCCTAGTTCCAGTGTAGATATCGAATCCTGATCCGAAAGCGTCTGGATGATCTGCCAACGAAAGCGATCCTCGGTACCGACGGGACGACGCTGCGACATGGCCCTCCGTAATCGGCAGGGACGGGCATGACGAACTTTTCTTCATAGCAACCAGAATAGCTATTGACATCCCGTGACACCGTGTCCAATGTGGACCCATGCCCTTCGCGCGGATCCATGACCCAGGCACCCTCGCCAGCGCGCTGCAACTTCGTCACCGGGTGTTCCGGGAGCGCCTGGGCTGGCTGCCTGCGTCGCCCGAGGGGCTGGACCTAGACCGCGCCGATCTGGACGCGGTTCACCTGGGCGTCCTCGACGCGGACGGCCGCCTCGTCGCCTACTGCAGGCTGCTCCTGCGTCCGGATACCTGGATGCTCGACACCGAGTTCAGGGCCCCCGCTGAACACGATCTGGCAGCCTGGGCCCGGCGGAGCAAACTCTCGATCGCCGAGGTGTCGCGGTTCTGTGCCCGCGACGGCCCGGCTGCGGCCGAGCTACTCTGGGAGGGGCTCGGCTACGCTCGTCGCTGCGGACTCCACGCGGTGGTCGGTGTCACGGACGAGAAATTCTTCCAGTGGCTACGCCAAGAAACTGCGTCGCCGACCTGGAGTATCGCATGGCCCGGCGATCGCGCCCCCGGCCGCCTGCCCTTCCTCTTGTCGCTGTCGGGAGCGTCCCAGTGAGCGACGACCGGCCGGCCGAGTGGCTCCATGCGCCGCGCGGACCGCTAGGATCTCCTGCCGTCCGTTCCCAACTGGCGCGCATCGACGCTCTGCGCGACGGCGGCAACTACGCCTGGGGGGAACCCCTCGCGCCCGGGCTGACCGACGTGGGCTCCTGTGACTACCACGGCCTCGGGCGACACCCGCTCGTCGTTTCCGCCGCCGTCCAGGCCGCGCAGCGATGCGGCACCAGCACCGGGGCCGCGCGGCTCATCGGCGGCACCCGTGACGTGCACGTAGACCTCGAGACGAGGCTGGCGGCCTTCGTCGGGATGCCGGCTTCGTTGACCACGACGTCTGGTGCTGCTGCGAACCTGCTGGTGATGAGCGCGCTCACGTCGCCCGAAGACACCGTCGTGTTGGACCGCTTCGTCCACGACAGCGTCCGCCGGGTGGCGGCTATCAACGGCGCGCGCGTCGTCTCGGTGGATCACAACGACGCTCGTCATTTCCGCGCGGCAGTCCGGGCGGTGACGTCGCCGCGCGTGTGGGTGGTGGTCGACGGCCTCTACAGCATGCACGGCGATCTCCCCAACCTGGAGGCGATTGCCGAGATCAAGTCCCGGCGCGAGGGCGTCCTGGTCGTGGTCGACGACGCCCACGCCACGGGTACGACTGGGCCGACGGGGGCGGGGTCGACCTCGCTTGCCGGGGGCGCGGCCATCGACATCGTCACGGGGTCGCTGGGGAAAGCGCTCGGCGCGGCGGGCGGGTTTGTGGCCGCACGGCTCGACGTCATTGACGCCCTGCACCATCTTGGCCCCGCCCCCTTCACCGGCACCCTCGCACCCCCCGACGCGGCCGCCGCCCTCGCCGCGCTCCGGGTCCTCCAGTCGGAGCCGGATCGCGTGGTGAAACTCCGTAGGAACAGCCTCCAACTTCGCGAGGTGCTGGAGACTGGTGGGATTCAGGTAGGGGGTTCCCCGGGCGCGCCCATCCTCCCCATTCACTTCGGGAGCGAGCACGCCGGCATCCGCGCCGCTCGACGGTTGACGTCGCGACACGGATGGTACGCACCTGTCGTCGTGTGGCCGGCCGTCCCACAGGGCCAGGCGATGCTCCGCGTCACCGCCTCGTCGGCGAGGCCACACAACGCGACCGAGGACCTCGGCGCCGCGCTCATCCAGGTTTGCCGCGATGAACTCGTCCCGCGCTAACCTTACCACAATGACGATTCAAAGTCACCCTAGAGGAGAGTCCCATGAACGACGCCCCGCACGAACAGATCAGGCACTTCCAAAGCCCTCGGCTCGATTCCGTCCGCCGCCAGGTTGATGCACGCCTCGCCGCGGGCCACCATGTGCTGCTCTTCGGCCCACCAAGCGGTGGCAAGTCGTTCCTCGTCGACCGGATCCTCGCCTCGGGCCGTCTCGGCCCCACGATCGAGGCCGACGCGGGGCACGATAGCGACAGCGCCTTGGTCTCCTCGGTCGCGGTGACTGGTGGCGACTCGCGATTGCTGCCCGGCCCGTTCTGGAAGTTCGCCCAGTCCATGGCCGAGTGGACGGGCGGGCCGCCGGCCTGCCTTCGGCTGCGGGAAGCTCAACACGTCGGGGACGGGGGTGCGGGCGGGCGTGCTCTGACGCACGTCACGGACAGGTCGACCCGGCGTTTTCCGCTGCCCGACGGATCGGCGCTCACGTGGGAACCGGGCGCCGGGCTGGTCATCGCGGAGTCGAACGGTCGCCCCCAGGCACCCCAGCTGCTCGACCGGTTCGGCAGCGTTTACGTCGCGACACCACCTGAGTCGGAGATCGCGGCCTACCTCGTCTTCCTCGGCATGGAGCGCCGGCCGGCCACGGCGCTGGCCGGAATCGTCGCGTGTCGGAACAGGAAGGTCATCGGGGGGCAAGTCTCCGGGACACCCACCAGCCTCCGCGGATTGAAGCGAGTCTGCGAGATGGTCAGCCGGGGGCTGCGGCTGTGGGAGGCCGCGGTGCTGGAGATCGTGCCCGACGCGGAGGAGCTCCGCGAGCTGGGAGAGGATGTCCCGGAGCTGGCCGCCCTGCAGGCTGCGCTGGGGAGGTCGTGATGCCGCGCACCGACCAGCGCGCGCCTCCCGTCGTTAGCTCCAACGCAGCGGCCGCGACGCTGGTGGAGTACATCGGCGCGGCGGTGTGGGTCAAGTTCGCCGAGATTCACGTCGGCGAAGTTGGGAAAAATGCACTCGTGGACCCGGAGTCGCGCGTCGTCTACGTGCCTGCGCCGGTCCCCGCTGACCCGTCGCAACAGGAACTGCTCCACAGTGGGGCGCACGAGGCGCTGCACCTGGCCCTCGGTCACCGGCACGCGGCGGTGGAAGGGGAAGATCCGCGCCGGGCGGCCGCCCGCGGGGTCGCTGAGAACGAGCTCGCCGACGTCGAGGTCGAACTGGAGATGCTGGTCGCCTTCCCCGGCATCCACCGCGAGCTACGACCGCTTGCGACGCTTCGGCAAGCCGCGACGTCCCCTGACCCGTGGGCACAACATCTCCTCGCCTTCCAGGCGGCCCTCGAGGCCGAGGTACTCGCTGCCCGCGACGGGGACCGACCGCGCCTGCGCCGCGCGGGACTGACCGTGGTCGATCGGACAATCGCTGCCGTTCGTGCCCGCGACCTCGACGCCCTGATCGAGATTGTTCTCGCCCTGCCCCCGCGCGGCCGGTTGTGCCCTCCGCCGGAGCCCATGCCATGGCCGTGGGGCGACGGCGCCGGCAGGGCTCAGGCGGGAGAGCAGGCGCGCCCGGGCGAGTTCAACGCTGGCCGGGCGCGGAGCAACGATCGCTATTTCGCGGGGGGAGGGAGGGCCGGCGACCGCGCGGCGAGCGCGATGAAGGCGCTGGCGCGGCACCTCCGGGGGCACCAGTACCGGGTAGCGGCAGCGGGCACCCGGTTGGACGGTCGCGACCTGCCGCGGCTGACCGCCGGCGACGTGGCCGTGCGCCGCCGGGTGCCCAAGCCTCCGCCGGGTCGGCACGTGCTTCTCCTCGACGGCGGGGACGGCGCTCATTACCTGCTGGCGGACTACGTCTCGATTATCGCCGCATTTCGCCACGAGTTCGGAGCGCAGGGCGAAGTGATCCTGGCGTCTCGGGAACTGGCGGCCAGCCCGGAGGTGAGCGTCCGCGACCGGTACACGCGGGTCCTCGGCGTGCCGAACGTGGGCGTGATCGCGTCGCAACTCGCGTTGGACCTGCGAGCGTTCCCGCTCATTCCGTTTCTCGAGACGGTGTACCCCGTGCCGCGCAGCGTCACCGTCGTGCAGGGCGGAGGGAGCTCCGAGCAACTCGGGCTTGGGACGACCGACTGCACGACGCGCGAGCGCTTGCTCGCTCGGAGGCTGGGTCGGCACGGCTGCGAAATCTTCAAGTTCCCAGCATCATTGTTATCCGGTCGGCTGCCCCAGTACGCAGGCTATTCGGTCGGGGGCAGTACGCCGTGGCCGGGGTCGACGCCGTGAACGCGCGGTGGAGGTCGGTTCCCGGTGAGGTGTTCGCCGCGCTCGCGACCCGCCATCGCGTGGACGACCCGGCCCGGCTGGTCGAGGCGTGGAAAGCGGAAGTCGAGCGCCGGTCGGCCACGGCGGCGGGCGTCATCGATACCACCACGCCGCTGGCGCTGGGGGGCACCGCTGTCCCGGCATGGGTGTGCGATCGGCTCCTCGCGGCCACTGGCGCGGTGCACGTCGCCCACGCGTACAATGACGGGTCCTTTTCTCTGCGCCGCGAACCTGTCGAAGTCAAGTACATCGAGCCGTTCTCTCCGATTTGTTTCGCCACGTCGATGACGCTCTGGAGGTCCGGCGCCGACGATGGCGGCTGGGTCCACCACAGCACGACGGTCGCGCGCCTGCCCTTCGTGGGCACGCTGTCCGCCGAGGAGCTTGCCCGCCGCGCCTCCGCCCTCCCGCGGCGGCGTGCGCTGGACCTGCGGCGACTCGTCGTCGACAGTCTGGCGCTCTCAGCCCTGGCGCCCAGCGGTCCATCAGCGGCGCAGGGGGCGATCGACGGTGAGGCGACGGCCCCCGAACGCACCGTGCGGGCCCTGGTCGCCGGCCCGTCGACATTTTCGCCCTTGCTGCACTGCCCCTTGATGCGGTCGCACGTCGGTGCCGGCACCTTCGCGCCGGTGATCCTAGCTTTGAAGCTGCGCCAGCTTAGTCTCAGCTCCCCGGTTTACCAGCCCTGGGACCTTCGACACGCCGCCCTGTTCGCGGCGGTCGCGGGGTCCGTCATGGCCGACCGGGATCCCGAGGTTGCCCTGCCGCGCCCCCACGCGGGGGCGCGCGCGCTCACGTTCCGAGCCTGGCGGGACCGCGACCTGGCGCGGGCGGCCGCGGTGGAGCCCCACCTGGCGAGGTTTCCCGCGCGCTGTCCCGACTGGGAAAATAGGCTTGCCGAGGTCTATTCGCGGGATCGCGGGCTCCGCGTTTCCCTGGCGCGAATCGAGGATCGGCTCGTCGGGGAGGTCACCGAGACCTTCGCGCGGCGTTTCGGCCTCGTCGATCTCGAGGCGGTGAGCGCCCAGCTACAGGCTGCCTGACCTCGCGCTCTCGTCGGCCGCTGCCGGCCAGCCGCCTCAGCAGTTCGCGAACTCGTGCACCACGAGCACGCTGCCGTCGCGCGTGTCGATGAGCACCGTCGCGGATTCCGAGCACTCGCTGGCGTCGAGGTCGAGGTCGATTTCGACGAACGAGCTGGGCGCGGCGGTGAAGCCGGCTTCCAGGGCGTCGACCAACGTTTCCCGGGCGGCGTAGAGCGCGGTGGCCTCGGCGGAGCTGGCGGGGTCGAAGTCGCCCTCGCTCACCCGCTCGTCGATGCGGTCCAGCGCACGGTCCAGTCGGCTGGAGAAAGTGCTGCCACCGGTAGCCCAGGCCGAGGCGGTGAGCGCGCCGGAGGGCAGCCCGTCCCAGTCGCTGCCGCTTCGCGAAAAGCCGATGTCCCAGAGCGCCGCCAGGACGGTCGCCTCGTCGGTGGCCTCGCCATAGAAGCTCGAGCAGCCGCTCATCGTGTACGCGGTGACCTCGGCGAATGGCTGGTCCACGGTGGTCGAGAGCGCCAGGAGCGTGGTGAAGTCGGTGGCGTCGCCGTTCGACGCGGCGGCCAGGGTGGGCGTGCAGATCGCGGCAGCCGCCTCGGCCTCCACGTCCGCGACGGCGGCGGCCAGGAGCTTGGCCATCGCGCTCTTGCCCACGTACTTCACGTCGGCCAGGGCCTTGACGCTCACCAGGGGCTGCGCCGCGACGATGTTGGCGGCGGCGCGGCTGTCGAGGCCCAGGTCGTCATCGAGGACGGCGAGGGTGGCGTCGTTGGCAAAGTCGACCGTCCACTCGGCCTCCTCCACCGTGAACGCCACGCTGTCGTAGGTTCCGAGGGGGTCCTCGCCTTCGGGCACCCAGCCCTCGGCGCTCGCGAAGCTCACGAGCAACCCGAGCGTGGCGTCGCCCACCCAGGTGCGAGCGTCGACCTCGTCGATGCTGTCGAGGGTGTTGTCGTCGGCAGTGCCGAACGTGCCGTCGCTGCCGTTGCGGTAGCTGACGATGCTCCGCGCGGCGCGGGCGTCGAGCGCGGCGTCGATGTCGAGCACCGTCGTCGTGGTGCTGCCGTCGTTGAGCATCGCCAGCACGCCCACGCCCTCGGGGGTGCCGTCGTACACGACGGTGGTGCGGGCGGCCTCCGGGGCAAGGGCGCGCTCGGAGCGCACGCTGTCGCCGGTGCAGGCGACGAGGGCCACGGGCAGGACGACGAGGGGGAGGAGACGGGGCATCGGACACTCCATGAATGACGACCGGGGTCGCGCACAGCGGAAGAGCCCGTGGATTTGCAACTTCGACGCCGAGAAGGGGACAAGTCCGCCACGGACCTTCTCGGGACGGGCGGCGTCTATATGTTCGCTCCAGGTTGCGCATGTCACGAGATGTCACCAATTCGGCGAATGGCTCGCCTTGCGCGCGTGTTTGGCCCGTCCCGCCAGCGGGCACTTGACGGCCAGGAAGCCGACCACCGTCGGTCAGGGCCGACGGACGTCCGTCGGCCCATCACCTAAAAATGTTGGTTCTAACGTGGCTTGGAGGCGGCACGGCCCTTGAAGCAGGCCGGTCGCTCCCGAGGCGACGGTGTTCTTTTTCCAGGCTTGTGAAGAGGCTTCTCCCCCCGAGGAGGTATCGACAGCGGCCGTCACGGCCGCGTTCGGCGAGGCGGCGGCGGACGCCCCGGCCGGTGGCGGCCTCACCTACGAGGTGTATGTCCGCTCCTTCGCCGACAGCGACGGCGACGGCACCGGCGACATCCAGGGCCTGCGCTCGCGGTTGGACTACCTCGCCTCGCTAGGCGTGGAGACCATCTGGTTGATGCCGGTGTTTCCGGCCTTCGGCCCGGCGGGCTACGACGTGGTGGAGTTCGACGCGATCACCCCGGAGTACGGTACCATCGACGACCTGCTCTTGCTGGTCGCCGATGCCCACGCTCGCGACATGCGCGTGCTTCTGGACCTGCCGCTCAACCACGTGCACCGCGACCACCCCTGGTTCGCCCGCGCGTCGCAAGGCGATCAGGCGTATCGCGACATGTTCGTGTATGGCGGTGAAGGCGATCGCTGGTTTCCCGACGCCCAGGAGGGCAACTACTACGCCTACTTCGGCGCCGACATGCCGGACTTGGACTGGCGGTCTGCCGGGGTGCGCTACGGCGTGGAAGCGGCGATGGACCAGTGGCTCGACGTCGTAGACGGTTTCCGCCTCGACGCGGTGCTGATGCTGGTCGAGGAGGGCGAGGTGGTGGAGGGTAGCGAGGCGTCGCATGAGCTCGTCGCGGAGATCCAGCAGGCCCATCCCGGGAAGTTCTTGATGGCCGAGGCCAGCGAGTGGGAGGTGGGCAAGAGTGTGAGCTGGCTCGACCAGTCCGACGCGGTGCTCGACTTCCCGCGGTACGAGGCGTACCTGCTCGCGGCGGAGGGTGGCGAGGCCAGCGAGTTGGTCGACGTGCTCGCGGCCCAGGAGGGGACCGGCGACGGGATGTCGTCGTTCCTGGGCAGCCACGACACCGACCGCCTTGCCACCGCCGTGCCCAGCGCGGCCCAGCGGCGGGCGTTGATGGTGGCGCACCTGCTGCTGCCCGGCAGTCCGGTCTTGTACTACGGCGAAGAATTGGACCTCGCCAACGCCACGTCGGGGACGGGCCAGGACTACCCGATGCGGGCGCCGATGCCGTGGAGCAGCGCCTCGCAGGGGGGATTCACCACCGGGACACCCTGGTTCACGCCGGATCCCGGCTACGCCGAGGGGCTCAACGTCGCGGACCAGGAGGCCGACCCCGGCAGCATGCTGAACCTCGTGCGGGCGCTGGTTTGCGTGCGCGCGGCGTCGCCACCGGCGAGGGAGGTGCTGGCCGAGGGGTCCGTGTTGCGCTGGCAGCGGGGTGACGTGTCGATCACGGTCGACGTGCGCGGCGACTACCGGGTGGAGGGCGGGGCCTGTGAGGTGCCGTAGCGTCAGGGCTCGTCGCGGAGGCGGTAGCCCACCCCGGGTTCGGTGATCAACCACCGGGGCCGGGCGGGATCTTCTTCCAACTTTCGGCGTAGTTCGGCCATGTACACGCGAACGTAGTGCGTGTGCTCCGACGTGTTGGGCCCCCACACCTCCCGCAGGATGAAGGCGTGTGTGAGTACGCGTCCCCGGTGGCGAGACAAGAGCACGAGCAGCCGGAACTCCGTGGGGGTCAACCGAACCTCCTCCCCGTCGCGAGTGGCCAACCGTCGACCCATGTCTACGGACACGGAGCCGAAGTCCACCACCGACGCCTCCGCGGGCCCTGGCGCCGCGTGCCGCAGCGCGACGCGCAGGCGTGCGAGCAGCTCGCCGGTGCCGAAGGGCTTGGTGAGGTAGTCGTCGGCGCCGGCGTCGAGCGCCACGATCTTGTCGTCCTCCCGCCCGCGCGCGGAGACAACGATCACCGGCAGGCTGGTGCTCCACGCCCGGATGCTCTGGACCAGCACGAGCCCGTCGCCGTCGGGCAGCCCGAGGTCCAGGACGACGACGTCCGGGCGATGAGTGACGACGGCGATCTCCGCCTCGCCGAGCGTCGCGGCCTCGATCACGCGGTAGCCGTGGGCGACCGTGGCCGTCCGGAGGAGCCTGCGGAACGGGGGCTCGTCGTCCACCAGCAGCAGCAGGGGGCCGTCACTCACGGTGTCTCCGCCTCCTCGCTGGGAACTTCGGGTGGAATGCCGCCGCTGGGGAGCTGCACCTCGAAGCGCGCACCTCCGAGCGGCGACGCGGTGAAGGCGATTCGCCCCCCGTGCACCTCCGCCACGGCCCGGCAGATGGCGAGCCCGAGGCCAGTCCCGGGCACGGAGGCGTGCTGTCCCCGGGCGAAGGGTTCGAACACGCGGGTGGCTTCGTCGGCACGCAGGCCCGGCCCGGCGTCGTCGACGGCGAGGTGGAGCTGCGACCCTTCGACGCGCGCCGACACGACGATGCGGGTCCCGACCGGGGTGTGCCGCGCCGCGTTCTCCAGGAGGTTCACGAGCAGCAGTTCCATCAGCAGCGGGTCTACGGCCACCAGCGGCAGCGACGGGGAGAGCGCTGTGCGAACCGAGTGTGCCGCGAGCGCCCGGTCGGCGCGGGCGAAGGCGGCGCCCACCACCTCCTCGACGGGCACCCATGCGCGCTGCGGGCGCACACTGCCCGAGGACAACCTGGTCATTTGGAGGAGGTTGCCCACCATCCGTTCCAGCCGCTCGGCCTCGTCGCGGGCGGAGCTTAGGATCTCCCGTCGCTCCGCCGCGTCGAGGCGATCACCGTCCTGCAGCAGCGTCGTGGTGGCGCTGGTGATCGCGGCCAAGGGCGTGCGCAGGTCGTGCGACACTGCCGACAACAGCGCGCTGCGGG
>CAYHRZ010000148.1:0-10533 GCA_964359125.1 uncultured Klebsiella sp.
GCCGGGCCCCCGGTACTTCCGAAAGCGAAAGGTCCTGGGGGCGCCGAGCGAGAAGGTGACGATGGGCGCGGCTGGCACAAGGTCCGTCGCCGCGTCGCGGTGTTTGCCGATCTGGTGCCCCAGGTCGCCGTCGTACCAGTTCACCAGGAGGCCGTTGAGGTCCGGGTGCAGGCTGCGAGCGGCGTCGAGGAACGGGACCAGCAGCGCGGGGACGGGGAGCGCGCGGTTGACCGAGCCGGTGTACCGGTAGTCGTGGCCGTAGGCCTGGCTCCACCGGGGACAGGGTTGGGTGCGCCCGAGCAGTTGCACGCTGTGAAAATGCTGGGGATGAAGACCCCACAAGCTCTGGAAGTCGACGCTGGCGAGGGTGGTGGGCAACGGGCCCACCAGGACGTGGTGGTCGCCGCCGAGGGGGCGCGGGGTGAGGATCATGCTGAACTTCCGTTCAGTAACTCGCGGCGTGATTGGGCGCCATTGTGCAGCGTTCTTGGCGACATCGGGATAAGGTGAGCGCGTGGTCGCGCTGCTCAGCTTGGTGTCCGTTTACGCATGCGTCGCGACGAGCGGCGACACGGGCGACGATAGCGCCCTGACCCCGGGCGACACTTCCGACGACACCCCGGGCGACAGTGGCGCCGACACCGGACCTCCGGCTGAGTTGACGGTGTCGTGGAGCGTCGCGGCCGTCGACGGGCTCACGCTCGCCGCCCACGCGACGGTCACCGCCAACGCGCCGCTGGAAGTGGCGGTGCAGGTGGTGGATCCCACGGGTTTCCCGCTGCGCACGGCCTGGACGGCGGCGGCCAATGAGCAGGTGGTGAGCGTGCTCGGACTGCGCGCCCACACCGAGTACCGGCTACGGCCGCTCTACCGCGAGGCCGACGGCACCCTCGGCGCGGGCGACTGGTTGCCCTTCACCACCGGTGCCGTGCCCAGCACCATCTCCGGGAAGGAGTTCACGGCGCCCGAAGGGGCGGTGGGCGACGAGGGCGTCACCCTGTTCGCGCCGTCACCGGTAGCCGGGAGCGGCACCACGCCCTACGTGCTCGGCGTCGACGGGCAGGGGCAACTGGTCTACTACTACGACGACCCGGCGCTGTCCGACACGCTCATCGCCAACCGGAACGTCCGTGTGCTCACGACGGGGGAACTCGCCGTCGTGCTGGAAGGCGGGTTCCGGACCTTCTGGCCCACGGGCGCCACGACGCTCGAGATCTCGCGCCCCTACCTGCACCACGACGCGGTGGTGATGCCCTCCGGCAACGTCCTGGGGCTGGTGTACGAGGATCGCGAGCTCGTCGACGACCTCACGGGCGAAACCGTCACCGTGCGGGGCGACGACGTCATCGAGGTCACCCCCGACAACGAGTTGGTGTGGAAGTGGTCGTCGTTCGACCACCTCGACCCCACGCGCGTGGGCGAGGGCTTCGTCGCCGGTGAGAACGACACCGTGTTCGACTGGACCCACGCCAACGCGCTCGACTACGACCCCGACACCGACCGCGTCCTGGTGTCGATGCGCAACCAGAACTGGGTGGTGGTGGTGGATCACGCCACCGGCGAGGTGCTGGACCTCCTGGGCGCGGAGGGCACGCGCGAGCTCGGGGGGGCGGAGTGGTTCCACCTGCAGCACGGCGCCGAGTTCGTCGATGGCGGCATCACCGTCTTCGACAACGGCCTCGACGACGGCAGCGATAGCCGCGCCCTGCGTTACGCGGTGGCCGACGGGAGCGGAACCATCGACGAAATCTGGAGCTATGACGTTGGCTTCTATGCGCGGACGATGGGCGAAGTAGACGCGCTTTCCGACGGGAGCTACCTCGTCACCGTGGGCACGGCCGACGTGTCGGGCACCGACGCTTCGGAGCAGCGCGGATTCGTGCGGCTCGATGCGGTCGGCAAGGTGGCCTGGGAACTCAACATCGCCCAGGAGGGGCGCTTCGAGATTTTCCGCGCCGAGCGGGTGCACTGGCTGGTTGAACTATCGGCGGAAGAGGCTGCGATTCCCTAACGAAGGGCCTGCGCCACGGCGTCGATGCAGCGGTCCACCTGCACCGGCGAGTGCTCGCTGCTCACCGTGAAGCGGATGCGCTCGCGTCCGCGGGGCACGGTGGGAAATCGGATGCCCGGGGCGAGGATGCCCGCGGCCAGGAGCCGCGCCGCGACGTCCATGGTGCGATCGCCGGTGACCACGGGCACGACGTGCGCGTGTCCCAGCACCTCCGCGCCCACTTGGCGCAGTCCCTGTCGCAGGCGGGCCGCGTTCTGCGCGAGCCGGGCTCGTCGTTCGTCGTCGGCGACGTCCAGCGCCACGAGAGCGGCGTGCGCCAGGGGTTCGGGCACCCCGGTGGTGAACACGAAGGCCCGGCCCGCCGACACCAGCAACGACCGCAACTCGGGCGGGCCCACGACGAAGGCCCCGGCCACGCCGAACGCCTTGCCGAGGGTACCGACGATGAAGTCGGGGACCACGCCCTGCCCGGCGGCGACGCCGCGTCCACCGGGGCCGAGCGCCCCCACCGCGTGCGCCTCGTCGACCGCCAACCAGTGGTCTCCCGTCCATCGGCGCAGGTCGACGATGTCGCCGTCCATGGAAAAGAGGCCCTCGCACACGGCGAGCCGCGCGCCACGGGGGATCTGCCCGGGTTGGTCGTGGTCGATCACCACCCGTTCGGCGCGGCCCAGGCGCAGCCCGTCGATGATGGAGGCGTGGTTGAGGGCGTCGGAGGCCACCACGTCGCCGGGCTCGGTGACGGTGGCCAATAGGGCAAGGTTCGCGTGGTAGCCCGAGGGAAACAACAGCGCGGGTCGGCCGTGGACCTGCTCCAGCCGGTCCTCCAGCGCCTCGTGCGCCGGGCGGTTTCCGGTGATCAAGCGCGCGGAGCCGGTCCCGCCGCCGCGCGCAAACGCGGCGCGCACGCCGGGGTGCCAGGTGAGGCCCAGGTAGTCGTTCGACGCGAAGTTATCGAGGTCGTGACCCTCGACCTGGGCCGTCGTGGGTCCGGTGGGCACGATGACCCGGAGGCGTCGGGACAGGCCTGCGGCCTCGATGGCCGCGACGCGCTCGCGCAGCCGGGCGTGGCGCTCGTTCAGGGGGCGACGCCGTTGTGGTCGGTGCCCTCGCTGCGGACGGCCGGGCGGAGGCTGGGCGGGTGCGGCTTGTGGGGCGGGGGGCGGATCACCAGCCCCTCCTTCTCCAACATCTCGAGGTCGAGCTCCGCGGGCCTCCCCGCCGTCGTGAGGTAGTTGCCCAGCATCACGCCGTTGGCGCCGGCGCGGAAGATCTCGTCTTGCCGCTCGCCGAGGTTCACCGCCCGCCCGCCGCAGACGATGATGTCCTTGGTGGGGAGGACCAGGCGGAACAGCGACACGATTTTCAGGCAGTCGGCGGCGGATAGTTCCTGTTGTTCGCCCAGCGGCGTGCCCGGGCGTGGGTTGAGGAAGTTCAGCGGCACGCTGTCGACGTCGAGGTCGCGGAGGTCCATCGCGAGCTCGACGCGCTGGGCCCAGGACTCCCCCATGCCGAAGATGCCACCGCAGCAGGTGTACATGCCCAGCGACTTCGCGGCGCGGACCGTCTCCACCTCGTCGTCGTAGCCGTGCGTCTGCACGATCTGGTCGTGGAACGAGCGCGCGGTCTCCAGGTTGTGGTGCACGCTCTGGAGTCCCGCGGCCTGCAACTCCGCGAGTGCCTCGCGCGACATCAGCCCCAGCGAGGCACAGGTCTGCATGCCGGTCGTTTCCCGGATGCGTGCCACGGCTTCCTTCACGGTGGCTAGCTCCACGGCGTTGGTCATGGCGCGGCCGCTGGCCACCAGCGAGAACTCGCGCACGCCGTTGTTCCAGGCCTCCTCCGCCTCGGCCACCAGGGTGTTGGCCGTCTTCATCTGGTACTTCGGCGCGTCGGTCGTGTAGTGGGCGCTCTGGGAGCAGAACGAGCAGGCCTCGGCGCAGCGCCCGGACTTGGCGTTGCTGATGCCGCAGGTGTTGATGAACTTGCCCTTGTGCTCCACCCGGATCGTGCCCGCCGCCGCGATCAGCGAGGGCAGTTCGGCCTCGGGGAGGGCGGCGATGGCGAGCGCCTCGGCCTCGCTGATGCCCTCGCCTCGGGCGCCGCGGGCGCGGATGTCGTTCCAGTCGAGTAACAAGCGGACTCCCGGGAGGAGCCGGGGCTAACTCGCCTGCAACTGCTGCTCGACCTCGCGGAGGATCTGCGCGGCTGGGCCGGTGCGGTTGGCGCAGAGGCAGCGCTTGTAGGACCGCCACAGTTCGCCAAGGTAGGGGTCGGTGGCCAGCCGGTGCTCGTCGGGATCGCGATCCACCACGGGCAGGGCGGAGGCGCCGAGGGTTCGGCGCCGGTGTAGCGACCGGATCCCGCCGAGGAAGTTGGGCGTGGCGTCGGGCTCGCCGCGTCGCTTCAGCTCCAGGAACACCTGCCAGCACACGCTCTCGGGCAGGCGGTTGGCGGCCTCGGGCGGCGTCCGCAACATCCGCACGAGGTCGCGCGTGGGCGCGCTCAGGTTCACGTCGTGGTCAGCTACCACCGGGTTCTCCTCGTCGTCGTGCGGTATCATACACCACCGATTGTCCCGCGCATCCCCAATCGCGGCTCCGGCGGGTCCCGCTCGATAGCAGGTGGGGGATGAGAGTCTGGATCGCCGCCGCCGCCCTGGTGCTGCCTGCTTGCCGCCCGTACATGGCGCCGCCCGAGCCGCCCCCGCTGGAAGTGGCGAGGTCGCCGGTGCGGGTGGTGCGGGTTCCCGAGGCCCCCGAACGGAGGCTGTCGCTCGTCGTGCGTGCAGGGAGCGCCTACGACCCGGCGTCTCGCGAGGGCCTGGCGTTCCTCGTGGCCCACGCCGTCGCCTCCCGCGTGGGCGCGTCGGCGACGCTCGACGTGGGCCCGGAGTTGGTTCAACTCGTCGTTTCCCCTGCCGACGCCCCACGGCTCTTGGCCGCGCTCGCCGCCCCGCTCGACAGCGAGGCGCTCGCGTTCGCCCGCGCCCGTGCGCTGGCCCAGCTCCGGCCGGCCGATTGCCTCTCGTGGGCTGCGACGATCGGTCCGGCTTGGCTCTTCGCCGGCCACCCCTATGGCCACCCCGCGCCGGGCCGACTGTCCACCATCCCGACCATCACGCTCGCCGAGGCCCAGGCCTTCCGTGATGCTCGCTGGGTGCGCGACGCCGTGGTGATTGCGGTGGATGGCGCGGTCGATCCCGCCGAACTACCTGCCTTCGACGCGGTGTTCGCACCGGCACTGTCCCGATCGCCCACGCCGGCGGTGCGCCCCCGGGAGGCGCGGCCCGACGCCGTGGTGGAGGCCCCGGTGACCTCGGCCTGCATCGCCTGGGGACCGCGCCGGGCGGCCGACACCTCGGTGGCCACGCGCGCGCTGTTTCGCAGGGCGCAGTCCGTCCTGGGCGGCGATCTCGTGGCCCGGGTGGATCCCTACGCGTTCTGGACGTCGCCCGCCGAGGGCGATGGCTTCGGGGCCTGGCAGGCATGGACTCCCCCCACGGCGGTGAGCCCTGGGCCCACCCCCTCGCCGTCGAGCGCGGGCTTGGCGGCCGCCCTCCTGGTCGACGCGGTGTTCGGCCTGCCGCCCTCGGCCGCCGTGGCCGACGCGGCGGCGCGACTGGGCGACGACGAAGTGGATGCCTTCGTCAAGGGCACGCTGTCCCGCGACAACACCGTGCGGCTGGTGGTCACCCCCAGCGCCAAAACGTGGCGGAGCGCTGAATCTTCCCCTACCTTCGTCGTACTTGATCACGAGGCCCTCATCCGATGATGTTGCTCACTTTCTTGGCTTGTACCGGTGGCGGCGGGGACCTCAGCGCCTTCATCCCCACCGTGAAGTTCAACCGCCTAGACCTCACCGACCTCTCCTTCGAGGAACTCTCCGTCGACTTCGTGTTCGACGTCGACAACCCCAACCCCGTCGAGATCCCGCTCGAGCGCTTCGACTACGCGCTGGACCTCGCCGACATCGAGATCCTCAGCGGCGACTCGCCCGACGGCGTGCACCTGCGCAGCGAGGCCACCAGCGAGATGGTCCTGCCCGTTTCGTTGTCGTTCGAGGGCATCTACGAGCTGGCCACCACCGACCGCGGCGTCGACGACATGCCGTTTCGCCTGCGCGGTGGTTTCGGCTGGGACACCGACATCGGGCCGGTCGACGTGATCTACGACGAGGAGGGCTCGTTCCCCGCCTTGCGGATTCCCGACTTCAAGGTGGCTGATCTCTACCTCGGCGAGGTCACGGGGGAGGCGGCGAACTTCCAACTCGACGTCGACGTCGACAACGACCACGGCAGCACCCTGGACTTCGAGAACCTCGACTTCCAGGTGAAGTTCGCGGGCGTCAAGGTGGGCGCGGGCACGGAGGAGCACTTCGGCTCGGTGGAGGGCGCGACCAAGAAGCGCCTCTCGATTCCGTTCTCGGTCGACTACCTCGACGCGGCGACCGCCATCGCCGCCGCGGCGTCGGGCGAGAAGATCCAGGTCGAACTCGCCGCCACCACCGACGTGGCCACCCCCTTCCGCGACACGCCCGTGTCGCTGTCGGTCGACGAGAACGGCCGGGTGGAGGTCCTGCCGGACTAGCGGCGGGTGCCGAAGCTCGCGGGGATCGAGGATCTGCTTGCGCCCAGCCGCCCCTTGTTGTAGACACCCCCCATGTTGCTCCTCCTCTCGATGTTCGCGTGCGACCGGCTGCAAAACGCCGGGGAGACCGTCGACGGCTTCGGCGACACGACCGTGGCGCAGGGACTCTTGCTGGGCGCCGACTTCCCCGAAGGGCTCACGCTGCCGCCGGAGTCGCAACTCTACAGTGCCGCGTGCAAGGTATTTCTCGCCGAGGTCACCGACACCGAGGACGTGTCCGACGCGCCGGTGAGCGGCGCGAGCGTGACGTACGTGGCCGACGGCAACGGCAAGTTGGATTTCGCGGAGGAAGACGTCGGCGAGTATATGTTGTACTCGATGGACGGCTTGGCGTACCAGCCGGGCGACGAGGCGGTGGTTCGCTTCGAGGTGTCGGGCGACGAGGGCGAGATGCGGGTCGTGATGCCCGAGGCCCCCGAGGTCGAGGTGCCGACTTCGCTGGCCTCGGGCGAGAACGTCCGGGCCCGGGTGACCGAGGGCCGCTTCAGCAACCTCGTCGCGGCGGTCTTCGACGTCGACCACGAGAAACTGACGTGGGACAACCTACCCGACGACGTGGGTAGCACCTACGAACTCAACGCCAGCGACGTGGTCGTCGACGAGCTGTTGATCCCCGGCGACGCCTTCACCCGGGCGGCGACCTACGTGGTGGGCGTGGGTGGCCTGGTCACCGCCGACCCCGACGACATCTCCGGGGGCAACCGCTCGTTGTCCACCTTCGCGGCGGCCCAGATGAGCTTGCACATCGTCACCGTCGAGAAGGACTAGGTCCGCGCCGCTGGGCGCTACCGAATCGAGAGGCGACCGGGCATCATCGCGGCCACGCCGCCGTCGGCCAGCACGCGGTCGAGCACCAGGAGGTCCCGGTAGGCATCGCGCACGGCGGGAATCCCCAACTCGACGGGCGCGCGGGACTGCTGGAGGTCCTCCGCGAGCTGGTCGAACAGGGTCTTCCGGCGGGGAAGGCGCTGGATCGACACCTCCTGGTCGCCGGTTCCCGCCAGTTCCTTCGCCTTGGCCACCGCCACGTCGAGCCCGCCGATCTCGTCGACCAGCGACCGCTCCTTGGCCTGCTGGCCGGTCCACACGCGCCCCTGCGCCACCTCGTGTACCTGCTCGACCGTCATCTGGCGACCCTCGGCCACGCGCTGGAGGAACAGGTCGTAGAACGACTGCAAGAAGCCGCGGAACTTCTCTCGTTCGGGGTCGGAGAAGTTGCTGGTGGGGGAGAAAATCTCGCTCATCTGCCCACGGCGGTAGGTGTGGGTGGTGATCCCCACCTTCTCGAACACGCCGCCGAGGTTCATCTTGCCGCCGAACACCCCGATGCTGCCCGTGAGCGTGCTGGGCTCGGCGACGATCCAGTCGGCCCCGGCGGCGATGTAGTAGCCGCCGCTGGCGGCGTAGTCGCCCATCGACACCACCACCGGCTTGCCCTCGTCGGAAACCCGCTCCAGCGCCCGCCAGATGTTGTCGCTGGCCAGGCCACTGCCGCCGGGCGAGTTGACCCGGAGGACCACGGCGACGACGTCGTCGTCGGTGCGCACGTCGTCGAGGATGTCGATCATCGAGCGATCCCCGACCATCGAGCCGCCGAACAGCGGCGCCCCCGACTCGCCGGACACGATGGCGCCGTCGGCGTGCACCACGGCGATCGACTTGCCGACGTTGAAACCTAGCTTGGGCGTGCGGTATTTCGAGAGCTTGGTGTGATCTTCTCCCGCCAGTCCCTCGGCCACCTCGTCGCGCCACTTCAGACCGTCGACCATGCCGCGCGCCAGGGCGTCCGCCGGGGTGATCGGCGGGTCGTCGACCAGGGCGCGCACCTCGTCCGGCGACAGTTCCCGCCCCTCGGCGATGCCCCGCAGCATCTCGTCGAACAGCCCGTCGAGCATCTGCTCCATCGCGATGCTGGCGGACTCGCTGGGCTCCGCGCGCGTGTAGGGCTCGATGGCGCTCTTGAAGTCGCCCACGTGTTCGAAGTTAGCGGTGACGCCTAGCTTTTCCAGGGTGCCGGCGTAGTACTCGGTGGTGATCGCGAACCCGTTGACCAACATCACGCCCGCCGGGGACAGGTACACCTCGGAGCAGGCGCTCGCGACGTAGTAGGCCTTGTTGTCGTAGCCGTCGGCCCACGCGTAGCAGGGCTTCCCGGAGGCCGAGAACGCCGCCACGGCATCCCGCAACTCCGCCGCCCCCGCCCAGCCCAGGCCGACGTCTTGAATCTCGAGGTACAACGACGATACCCGCTCGTCGTCGGCGGCGCGCCGGATCTCGGCGGTGGCCTCGGTGAGCAAGAGCGGGAACTGGGACGGGTCCATCACCAGGCCGCCGCCGCCGGGCGCGTCGACCAGGCGACCGTCGACCACCACTTCCAGGGCCGCGCCCTCGGTCACCGACGGGGAAAACTCGTTCTTCATGAGCACCACCGCGCCCACGGCGGCGGCGCCCACGGTGACGAAGCCCATGATGGCGATGCCGAGCAACAGCCGCGCGGCGCGGCGGCCCCGCGGGGAGGGACGGGCGGACCCGGGGGCAGGCGTGGGCGGTGCGGGCGGTGCGGTGGATTCGGGGTCGCTCACTCGGTTCCTCGGGCGGGCAGGTCATAAGCACCCGGCGGCGGGGTGGCGACGGCGCCGCGACGCCTAGAGACAGCGCGAGCGGTGGGCGTCGAGGAACCGCCCGAGCGGCTCGAAGACGGCGCTATCGGCGTTCGACGCCAACAGTGGGTCGAGGTGGCCCCAGCCGGGGCCGAGGTCCAGGTGCTGGGCGCCCAGCCGCCGAACCAGCGGGTCGGCGGCCCCGGGGGGGCAGGCGGGGTCGTCGTCCCCAGTGACCACCATCGCCGGCAGCGAGGGGAGGGCGGCGACGATGTCGACGCGGCCGGTCCGGTCCGTGAGCGAGCCCTCGGCGATCCAGCGGGCCACCTGCTTCGCGACGCCTCCCGAAAGGTCTGCCCCACCGTGACGCAACCGCCCGCGAGCCAGGTCCCCGGGGGTGCCCGGCGAGGCCACGTCGGCGCCCTCCGCGACCCAGGGCGTGAGCAGTTGCTGGACCCGGCGCGTGGGCAGTGTCCAGGATGCGGGCAGGGTCAGGGCCACGAGCTGGGCAAGTCGGGTCGCGCTTCGTGGCGCGGCGAAGCGCACCGCGGGCGCGACCAGGACCGCCGCCGCCACCCGATCCTCGCCCCCGAGGGCCAGCCCCACCAGGAGCGACTGGGCGGCGAGTCCCTGGTTCACGGCGAGGACGCGGTCGTAGCCGCTGTGCGCCACGACAGCGTCGATGGCCGCCGGGAGGTCGCGGGTGCCGATGTCGTCGACGCAGAACGACCCGGCCCCCACGGGGGGCACCGCCGAGGCGTCGCCCCGGTGTTCCCAGAGGTACACCGCGAAACCCCGGTCGCGAAGGGCGCGGGCCAGCCCGCGCCCGGGGTCGAGCACGAAGTCGCGGTGGCTACCGCCGAGTCCGTGGCCGAGCAGCACCGGCTCGCCGCTGGCGCCGGGCAGCGGTGGCAGGTGGAAGAGGTCGGCGGTCCAGCCGTCGTCGGCGCGGTAGCGCAGTCGCGCCACGGGCGCGGTGTCGGCCCGGAGGAAAGGGCTGCGCTGCTCGGGCCGCAGGACCCGCCAGGTGAGCGCCAGCGCGGCGTCGCCGACGTGACGGACGAGGTCGTGGCCGGTTGGCACCAGCGCGGGGCGGCGGAGGTCGGGGAGGTGTTTACCGTCGGCCAAGGGGGCTCCGAAAGGGACGGCAGGCTCGCGCGGGAGCGGCAGCGTGAGCGCCACCCCGGGCCGTCGCTCCTCGGCTGGGGGTGGGTGAGCGAGCCCCGGGTAGGGCTCAACTTCTACGGGAACAACGCGCGAGCCTGACCGTCCT
>CAYHRZ010000149.1:0-10512 GCA_964359125.1 uncultured Klebsiella sp.
TCGCCCACTGGTAGATCGCCACCTCGTAGTACTCGAGGATGTTGTCGGTGGCGTTGAGCAGCACGTAGGTGAGCGTCATCGTCACGTACACGTGTGACACGAGGCTCAGCTCCCCCGCGCGCTGCCGCCGGATGAGCCGGAAACCCTGCCACATCATCGTCCCCAGCACCCAGCCAAAGGCCGCGAGGCCGAGGAAGCCCGTCTCGTAGGCCACGCGGAGGTAACCGTTGTGCGGCGCCGCCTCGATGCCGAAGAGCTCCACGCCGAGCATCACCGAGCTGCCCGCGCCGTGGCCGAGCCAGGGGTGGTCCCAGAAGCGCTGGGTGATGGTGTCCCAGAAGTACAGGCGCCAACCCACCGAGCTGTTGAGGTCGTACACCTCGTTGCCGGCCTGGAACACCTCGCCGGCGTCGAGCATGCGCTCCACGATGCCGCCGCCGAAGGCCACGAGCACGAAGGCGAAGAGAATGCCGCCCGCGAGCAGGTAGCCGCGCTTGCCGTACACCCAGCTCAGGTACACCCAGCACACCCCCATCGCGACCCACGAGATGCGCGTGTAGGTGCTCACTTCCAGCGCCACCAGCGCGGCGATGTACACCAGCCGCAGCCCCCGGTTGGTTCGCTGCGGGTCGAGGAACTCCGCGTAGGCCAGGCAGAACAAGAAGGTGAGGTACATCGAGAAGTGCGCGGGGTGGAAGAAGCTACTGTTCACCCGCACGTAGCCCTCGGTCACCTCGTTGCCCTGGCCGGTAAACCACTGGAAGAAACCGTATAGAATCGGTATGACGCTCGACGCGTAGATGGCGGTGATCACCTGCCGCACCATCTTGCGGTCGAGCATGTCAGAAATGATGAGGTAGGTGAAAAACGGCGCCGCCAGCCGGGTGACGAAGCGCGTGGACCAGCGCATCTCCGGGGCCCAGTAGATCGACACCGCGAACAGGCCGAGGAACACCGCGTAGGGCACGGTGAGGGAGCGTCCCTTGAAGGGGTTCTTCCACAACACCAGGAAGTACACGAATCCGATGCCGGTGGCCAGGACGTTGACCAGCCCGCCGAGGTCGAAGGAGAAGGCCTCCCCGCCGATGCGCTCGCCGCCGGCCACGAAGTTGCGCAGGGCGATGAGCACGAGGAAGCCGAGGATGAAGGCCCGCGGGTTGGCGAGGAAGGTGCCGCCGCCGATGGCCACGATCGCCAGCGCCGCCATGTAGTGGGCGCCGCCAAAGCCCAGCGCCAGCGCCAGGGGCAGCGCCACCAGCGCGGGGATGAGCAGTTGCCGCGCGGGGTCGCTGCCGAGGTCGGAGAAGGCAGACGGGCCGCGCACGCCCCGCCACGGTAACCCCGGTGCCCGGGGGCCCGCCCGGCACGATAGCGGGCCCCCGATGCGCGTGCTCCTCGTCGCCCGGGTGTTCTGGCCCAACATCGGCGGCATCGAAAAACACGTGCAGTGGCTGGCAGAGGCCCTGCGCGCCCGCGGTCACGAGGCCAACGTGCTCACGCTGGACCGGGCCTTCGAGGACGGTCGCGCGCTGCCCGCCCGGGAACGCCTCGGCGACATCGAGATCACGCGGGTGCCCTTTTTCGGCAGCACGCGCTACCCGCTGGCCCCGGGGGTGATCAAGCACCTGTCGTCGTACGACGTCGTCCACGTCCACGCCGTGGACTTCCTCGTGGACTGGCTCGTCGCCACGAAGCCGGTCCATCGTAAGCCGGTCGTGCTGTCGACCCACGGCGGCTTCTTCCACACCGCCTTCGCGTCGCAGGCGAAGAAGCTCTGGTTCCACACCGCCACCCGGGCGATGCTGGCGGGTGTCGATGGCCTGGTGTTCACCTCCGACCAGGACCGCGACCTGTTTGCCGCCGTCTCCCGGCGCGGGGTGACGATCCGCAACGCGGTGGACCTCGCCCCCTGGCAGGCCCTCGCGCGCGCCCCGGTGGAGGGGCGGTGGGTCACGCTCGGCCGGGTGGACGTCCACAAGGGATTGTCGCGACTGCTGAAGGCGCTCGCGGCGGTGAGGGATCGCGACCCCCGGGCCTTCTCGCTGCGCGTGCTGGGCCCCTCGGTGGTGGAGGGGCTCACGGCGGCGCTGGAGGCGGAGCGCGACGCCCTCGGCCTCGGCGAGCGGGTGCGCTTCGAGGGCAAGGTGCCCACCGAGACGATGCACGAGGCGGTTCGCACCGCCCAGCTTGGCCTGTGGCCCGCCGAGTACGAGAGCTTCGGCATCTCGGTGGTGGAGACGATGGCGGCGGGCCTGGTGCCGGTGCTGCACGACAACCGCGCCTTCCGGTACTTCGTCGAAGGCCAGTCGGGCCTCCTCACCGACTTTGGCGACCCCGAGCGGGCCGCCGCCGACCTCCGGCGCGCCCGCGACCTCGACCTCGGCGCCTGGGGGGCCGCCGCCGCGCGCAAGGCCCAGTCCTACGGCTGGCCCGCGGTCATCGGGGACATCGAGGCGCTGTACCAGTCGGTGCTGCGGGGTTGAGGGGCCTCACACCCCGAGGCCGATCAGGCCGGCGAAAACCACGCGCGCGCCGCCGTAGTCGGGCTCGGCGACGGTGAACGCCCGGGTGCCAGCGTCGGTTCCGACTCTCCCGGGGCTCGGCGCCTGCCCGAAGAGGTAGGCCGCCGTGCCCCGCACGCCGAGCAGCAGCCGCCCGGAACGGTAGTTCAGCCCGAGGTCCAGCGCCGGCGCCACCGCGCCACCGGTGGCGTACACCGGCGTCTCGGCGCCCGAGGGCCGCTCCACCGCGCAGGCGAGGTCGTCGCCGCCGTCGTCGCCGGTCGCGTCGCAACCGCGCTCCAGCCCCGGCATCATCACCGCGTAGGCGGCGAGCGCGGGCGAGAACACCAGCGCGCCGCCGAGCTCCAGGTCGGCCCCCACCCGCAACGCGCCGCCGAAGGTGTAGGGCGAGCTCTGGTCGGGCCCGTTCACGACGCTGTAGCGCCTCGCCTCCCAGGAGAAGGCCGCGCCCACCCGCAGCGGCCCGGCGGGCACGCTGGCGCCGAGCTCGAAGGCGGCGCCGGGGTGGAAGTTGGTGAGCGCCTCGCCCGCGTAGGCGACGCCACCGACGGCGAGCTCGAACCGCGGGCCACGACCGGCGCTGGCCGCGAAGGCCGCCGCGGGCAACGTGACCACCGCCACCTGCCCCGGCTCCACGCGGGTGGGTTGACCGGCCACCGTCCAGTCGCCCACGGGCAGGCCCACGCGCGCGGGCAAGTCCAGGCCCCTTGCCGCGCGCTCGCTCACCACGGTGGCGGCCCGCTTCAGGCCAGCGTCGAGCATGAGGGCGGGCGGCGTGAGGGCGGCGGGGGCGCGGTGGACCC
Source organism: uncultured Klebsiella sp. (assembly GCA_964359125.1). Taxonomy (GTDB): domain Bacteria; phylum Myxococcota_A; class UBA796; order UBA796; family SXON01; genus SXON01. The sequence goes on from CAYHRZ010000149.1 coordinate 3,326, forward strand.
CGTCGGGACCACGAATCTCCAGCCAGCCGTAGTTCTGCCGGTAGAAGGTCTCAACCTGCGAGAGGTTGGCGCGGGCCTCGGTGTTGCCCTCGGTGGCGGCGGCCCCGCGGGCGGCGCAGGCCAGGGCGCGGTCCACGTCGATCTCCCGTTGCGCCAACTCCACACAGATCGCGTTGAGCTCGAGGTGGTCGGGGTCCAGCGCCAGCCCCGCGCGCACCTCCTCGTCGGCGTCGTCGATCCAGCCCTTCTTGACGAACACCCGGGCCTGGGCGGCGTGGTAGTCGGCTGTGCTGGCGGCCATCGCGAGGGCAGCGGTGAGGAGCATGGTGATTCCGGTGGTCAGAGGCGAGCAGCGGCCAGGAGGCGCCGGGCAACAGGGTGGTCCACGCGGTCGACGTCGGCGACGGGGAGGTCGGCCACCAGTTCACCCTCGTCCATGAACAGCAAGCGGGAACACACGTGAACGGCAGCGACGAGGTCGTGAGTGACGATCATCGTCGCCGATGTAGCATCATGTCGCGACACGAGTTGATCCAGGAACTCCGCCCGGCGGGGGGCGTCGAGCCCCGCGGTGGGCTCGTCGAGCAGGGTGAGCCGCGGGCGAGCCAGCCACAGGCTGGCCAGCGTGACCCGCCGTCGCTCGCCACCGCTGAGCTCGGCGGGCCGGGCGTCGGCGCGGTGGGCGAGGCCGACTTGGTCCAGCGCGGTGGCCACGGCCGCCGGCTCGCCGGGACGGTGCACGCGAGCCGACTCGGCGAGGGCGCCGCGGACCGTGAGGCCGGGGTGGAGGGCCGAGGCGGCGTCTTGTACCACCAGTTGCACGCCCGGCGGCGGGCGGCGGGCGCGTGCGGGGTCGATCCCCAGGGCGAGTACCTTCCCCGAGGCACGCGGGAGCAAGCCGCAAGCGGCGCGCAGCAGGCTGGTCTTCCCACAGCCACTGGGCCCCACGCAGGCCACCACCTCGCCGGGGGCCACGTCGAAGCTCACCCCGCGTACCGCCCGGTGCCGACGCCCCCCGAACAAGCCCGAGCGGTGCTCCACCACCAGGGCCTCGACCGACAAGAGCGTGCTCATGCCCGCCGCCGCCGCAGGGACTGGGTGGCGTCCCAGAGGGCGCGGCCGGCGCCCGCCAGCGCCGAGGGGCGCGGGGCGCGGTCGACCACGCGGCCTTCCTCCAGCACCAGCACGCTGTCGCAGGCACCGTCGACGAGGTCCAGGTCGTGGGTGACGAACACCACCCCGCGGTCGTTCAGTCCGCGCAACAGCGTGAGGATCTCCACCTGGACGTGCGGGTCGAGGCCGGTGGTGGGCTCGTCGCAGAGCAGGAAGCGACTTCCCCGGGCCAGCGCCGCGGCGATGGCCACCCGCTGCGCCATGCCCCCCGACAACTCGTGCGGGTAGAGGGCCGCCACCCGTGCCGGGTCGTCGAATCCCACCCGGCGCAACGCCGCGTCGACGGCGCCGGGCGTGGGGGAGAGCGCCGCCACCCGGCGGAGCAGGGCGCCCACCGTCGACAGCGGGTCGAGGGAGCCGCGGCCGTCCTGGGCCACGATGCCGACGGTCTCGCCGCGGAGGCGAGGGGGCGGACTCACCTCGCCGTCGACCAGGATCTCGCCGTGGACCAGCCCAGGGGCAAAGGGCAAGAGACCGAGGATCGACCTCAGCAGCACCGACTTCCCTGACCCCGACGGGCCCGCCACTACGACCATTTCTCCGGTCGCGATAGCTAGGTCCACGCCCTCGAGGAGGACCCGGCGCCCCGCGCACACCCCCAGTCCCCGGGCGGCCAGCTTCACGCCGCCTCCCGGGGCGCTGTCCACCCGCTGCCCGCGGCGGCGACGACGATGGCCAGCCCGGGGGCCAGCCACGCGGCGGGGTTGGGGCTGCCCCAGGCGATGGCCAGGGCGAGCATGTTGCCGAAGGTGGGGGTGGGCTCCGCGATGCCCAACGCGCCCAGGTAAGCGAGGGTGGCGTCGAGCAGCACCACCCCGCCTGCCGCCGCGCCCATGCCCCGCAGGATGGTGGGCCCGCAGTCCACCCACAAGAGGTGGTAGCCGAGGATGCGCCCCTCGGGGATGCCATGCCCCCGGGCGGCCACGACGAAGTCGGCACGGCCGAGCGACTCGATGCGGCTCGCCAGCGCCTGGGCGAGCGACGGGGCGTAGGCCACCCCGGTACACAGGGCGAAGGCCAGCGGGGTGGGGCCCCAGGCCAGCACCACCAGGAGCGCCAACACCAGCCGCGGCAGGGCGGCCACGCTCCCGGCCAGCGCCCGGGCCAGCGCGCCCAGGGGACCAGCCGTCCAACCCGCGAGCACGCCGAGCACCACGCCGAGCAAACCGCAGCTCAGCGCGGCCCCGGCGGCGGGTCCTACGAGCGTGAAGCTGGCCCGCGCCAGGCGGGCGAGCACCGGGCGCCCCAGCGGGTCGCAGCCCAGCCACGCCGCCGCGCTGGGCAGGGCGTTGGCGCCGCCCGGGGCGACCATGTTGGTGGTGGCCTCGGGTACGACGAGCCCGCAAAACGCGGCCACCACGCAGGCCGCGAGGCCGAGCTGCCAGGGCCGTAGGACCTTCACCGCGACCCCCGGCTGCGCGGGTCCACCGCGAGCTCCAACAGGTCGGCGAGTAGCGACGCGCTCGCCACCGCGACCCCGGCCAGCGCTGCCAGTCCGGCGGCCAGCGGCCAGTCCCGCAAGCGGCAGGCCTGGTAGAAGAGGGCGCCCGCGCCGCCGAGGCCCAGCCCGTGCTCCACGACCACGAGGCTGCCGAGCAGAGCTGCCACCTGGCTGGCGGCGAGTCGCGACACGGGAACCACGAGGTGCCGCGCGAGCAGCAGCAGCAGCGCGCCGCCCCGGGCGCGCTCGGCCTCCACGAAGGGCGCAGCGAGCAAGCGGTCCACGTCGGCGCGGGCAGACGAAGCCAGGTGTGCGAGATTGTTACTCGAGAGGGCCAGGACAAGCAGCGCCACGCCGGTGCGGACCGGGTGATCCTCCGCGGGGAGGGCGAACCACGCGGGACGGGCGAACCCGCCGGCCGCGATCGCCGCCCAGCACAGCGCGTTGAGCCCGTGGACGAGCACCAGCGCCATGATCACCGCGGGCAAGGCCGACAGCAACGACAGGGCGCGTCGCACGCGGCCGTGTTGCGACAGCAGAAACGCCGCCAGCACCGCGACCAGCGCGGCGGCGGCCACGCGGGGGAGAGAACGCCCGCCCTGCTCCAGCGCCAGGTCCAGCACCGGGGCGCCCGGGCGGGTGGTCAGCGACTCGCCCAGGTCCAGCGAGAGCGCACGGATGGCCGCCGTGGCCACGCGGGCGGGGAGGGGACGATCCAGTCCCCACTCGGCGGCCAGGTAGGGTCGCAGCTCGTCGGCGTTCGGCAGGGTGTCGATGGCGTCGCCCGGCGCCGTGGCCAGCAGCACCTGCGCCAACACGGCGGCGCCGAGCGCGGTGGCAACGAACACCAGCACCCGTCGCAACACCGCCTGGGCGATGACCCACCGTCGCGACATCCCGCGCGGCTACTTGACCTGCCACTGCGGCGCGAAGGTGAAGAAGTAGAACGGGTGGATCACCACGTTCTTCACCCGCACCGACATCGCCGCGTAGCTGTCGAGGGTCCACAAGAACACCATCGGCTGGTCCGCGGCGATCTTCGCGTGCACCTGTCGCAGCGCGGCCTTGCGCGCGAAAGGATCGACGCTCTCCCGCGCGCGGTCCAGCAGGCCGTCGACCTCGGCATTTCGGTAGCTCACGAAGTTTCGTGTTCCAAGACTATGGAATTGCTCGCGAATGTCTTCGTTACGATCGAAGGTCCACTGGCTGAGGACCAGGTCGAAGTCGCGGTCCTTCCACACCCGTTGTTTCCACGCCGCGTCGTCGAGGAACTCGACGTTCAGCTTGACCCCAGCGGTTTGCAGTTGCGACTGGAGGTTCACCGCGACCTCCTGGGCGCTTTCCAGCGCCTGGTGAGCCACCAGCGAGAAGGCCACCGGCCGGCCGTCGCGGGTCCAGTGGTCCCCCTCCATCGACCAACCCGCCGCTGTGAGCAAGGCGCTGGCGCTGCCGGGGTCGTGGGCGGGCGAGCGGACGTCGTGGTTGTAGTAGGGGCTGGACTTCACGAAGGGACCCGACAAGAGGTCCCCGGTGCCCACGGGCGCGAGCAAGTTGCCCACGTCGACCATCGACGAGAGGCCCTGCCGCACGCCTACCTTGTCGAACGGCGCGCGGGCCTCGTTGAACCCGATGTACCACCACGAGTTCGTCTGGTAGGGGTACAACTCCACCTTGCGATTGTTCTGCAACATGGCCAGGTCCCGCGGCAACACCCGGACCAGGGCTTCCAACGACTCGTACAGGATGAGCTTGGCCTGGTAGTTCTTGTCGGCCACCTCGCGCATGGTCACCTCGTCGATGCCGACGCTGTTGCGCCACTCGGTGTTGCGGCGGAAGGTGACGCTGTTGTCCTGGTTGAAGGACTCCACTCGGTACGGGCCCGAGCCCACCGGCTTGGTGCGGAAGGGGTCGGAGCGCTTCAGCGCGGTGCCGCTGAAGGCGTGGCGCGGCAGGATCTTGAAGAAGAGCTTTTCTTCAGGGCGGGCCTCGGGACGCGCGAACTTCAGGGTGAGCGTGCGCGCGTCGGTGGCGACCGCCTCGCTGATCCACGCCACCCGGCTGGCCTCGGTGGACGCGGTGCCCTTGTCGACCATCGCGCGGATGGTGAACACCACGTCGTCGGCGGTGACCGGCCGGCCGTCGTGCCAGGTGGCGTCGCTACGCAGGGTGATGGTCATGCCGGTGCGGTCGGCGTTGACGAGCGAGGACTCGGCGAGCGCCGGCGTGGCGGCTAGCTCGAGGTCGTCGGTGTAGAGCGACTCGAAAACCAGCTCGTTCGCCCGAGCCTCGGCCATGGTGGAGCCGAACGCGGGGTGGATGATCGGGGGGGCCTGGTCCTCCGCGTAGCGCAGGCCGCCGGCCCAGGCGGGCGCGGCGAGGAGGGCGAGGGGAAGCAGGGAGCGCAGCATGGGTTGTCCTTCTATTCGCGGCTATCGCCACGGCGGTCGAGGCCCTCGAGGATCACGAGGGTATTGACCGTCTCGTCGAGGGTCGAGACGGCGGGGAAAGCGTGCCGAAGCGGCTCGAGCGCGTCGAGCGCCTCGCGGCTGCGGCCCAGGCCGAGCTCGGCGGCGGTAACCGCCGCGAACAGGGTGGGGGTGTTGATCGGCGAGATGGCGCGGGGGGTCTCGTGGTCCAGTGCCAGTTGACCGATGGCCAGTGCGCAGGCGGGCCGGGCCTCGTCGAGGGCGCGCACCGCCATGTCGACCAGCGCGCGGGCGCGCGTGCCGTCGACCAGGCGAAGCTCCTGCATCAGCGCGCGTCCCTCGTTGCTGGCCGACCCCGCGAGAGACGTCCGCCAGGCGTCGAGTTCGGCATCCACCTCGCGCACCCCCACCCGGCAGGCCTCGGCGTCGGCCACGGCGTTGGCGGCGGGCAGTGGCAGGGGCCGAGGTTGTGCAGCGGCGTCGAGGGCGCTGGAAAACAGCGTGGTGTCGGCGGCGGGCGTGGCGGCGAGGTGGCTCTCCACCAGTGCCAGGGTGTGCAGCAGCCAGGGGTCGGCGAAGGCGCGCTCGGCACCGTCGCCGGGCTCGGTGACCAGGGGCGTCGTCGCGAGGGCAACGAGCGCCGCGAGGTCGGCGCCGGCGGGCGACAGCCGCACCCGGTCGTGGGCAGCCGCGCGCTCGGCCACCGCCGGCGGCACCTCGCCGCGCCACGACACGGCCACGTTGTTGCTGCTGGCCGCGTCGAGCAGGCAGGAGTGGGCCACGTCGCGCAACAGCGAGTCGCCGTCCAGCCCCCGCGCCATCCACCGCTCGTCGAGCCGGTCGTAGGCCCGGGCCTGGGCCCCGGCGAGGACCGCGTAGAACCGCGCCAGCTCCGCGTGCGCGCGCTGGGCGGGATCCCCGCCCGCGGCCGCCGCCAGGGTCCAGTCGTTGGCGTGCAGCGCCACCCAGCCCTCGCGGTTGTTGCTCACCCGGGCCGCGAACTGCCCCGGGTCGCCCACCACGTCGGCCACCCAGCCCCCCGCCGGCGCCACCAGCGAGTCGCTGCCGGGCCGCTCACCGTCGCAGCCGGCCAGGGCCAGCCACGCCGCGAGCACCTACTCCCCCTCGTAGCTACCGCCGGCGTCCTGCGCCCGGTCCGGGTACTTGTCGGGATCGATGTCGACTGAGGAGGTGTCGACCCGGATGGTGTCTTCAGTGAGGGTGACCGGCTCGAGCACCAGCTCGCCCCGCTTGAAGAAGAACGACGTGGTCTCCGCGTGGAACCCCACCTTGAAGATCTCGGCCTGGTACTCTGTACGTCGCGACAGCTTCACCCGCGTGCCTTCGTCGTCGCGCAGGTAGTCGATGAGAAAATGCCCGCTGTCGTCGGTAACAATTTCCACCCCACCCGGGGCGAGGGCCACGTTGGCGCGCTCCACGGGTTCGCCGTTGCGATCCAGCACCTGACCGGAGATGGAGTGTTTGACGGCGCAGGCGAGCAACAACAGCGTGGTCATTGCATCCTCGCCCGCATGGCGGCGAGCTCCGCCAGTTCCGTGTCGGCCTTCTTCGTGAGATCCCCCCGCGACTGCGTGGCCACGTGGGTCCGGTACTTCTCCCAGCTCCGGATGGCGTTCTCCAGGAGCTCCAGGTCCTCGCCGGACTTGTAGAAACGCCCCTGCCACGAGGCGGCCTGGATCTCGTAGATCTCGGCCTTCTTGGCGTACACGACGTCGGAGGGGAGCCGAGCCCAGTACCGCTCGGCCTTCTGCGCCAGGTCCAGCGAGCGGGCGTAGTCCCCCTTGTTGACGTAGTACCGGGCGTACTCGGTGAGGTACACCGGGTTGTACTGGTTCTCCGGCAGCTGCATGATCTGGTCGAGGTAGCGCTTGGCGTCGGCCTCGGCGCCCTTCTTCTGCGCGTTGGTGAGCAACATGGCCCGGGAGCGGGTGTACTGGTCGTCGGTGATTTCCACCATCTCCAGCATCCCGACGTCGAGGGTGGAGAGCTTGCCCTTCTTCGCGGCCTCGGCGTAGGCGTCGAGGTTGGTGCGCTCGGTCACCGCGAGGGACGCGTCGACCGGCGGCGTGGCGGCCGCCATCTTGGCGGCGGACGTTGCGGGGGACTTCGGCGGCGGGGGGGCGGTG
>CAYHRZ010000150.1:0-447 GCA_964359125.1 uncultured Klebsiella sp.
TCTGCCCTGCGACGCCTGTATCCGAACCTGGTGCTGGACCGTACCGTGATCGAGGTTGGTTTCAGGCATTCACTTCTTCTGTTGTCCTGGCGCCTCGTCTAACCCCTTTCCGGGCGGTTCCTTGCCCTTGCTCCCGCCGGCGCCGTAGGCGGGGGGTTCGTGTGCGCTCCCTGACCCCGATTCGGTGCCCCCGAGGGCGTTGGCCACGGCAACCGGGCTGGCGCCGTGCCCCAGCATGGCCGCCGCCGCGCCGCCCAGGTCGCGGATCGCCGCGCCGCCGCCCGGCAGAGCCGCAGAGCGCTCCACGATGACGATCCCCTGAGCCTCGGCAATCCCCAGCGAGACGAGGTCGGCGACGGCGAGGACGGCGTCGGCTCGCCGATCCGCAGGCAATCGTCCGAGGCGGGCGAGGCCGTCGACGGACACGCCCGCTCGGAGGGCCGCGGC
>CAYHRZ010000150.1:457-10468 GCA_964359125.1 uncultured Klebsiella sp.
CAGCCCGGCGATCAGTGCCAGTAGAACCGCGGCGGACAAGAGCGGTGAACGATCCGCCCCGTCGGCCGGGAGGACGGCCTTGGCCTTCCGCAATCGCTGGGCGAGGTCTTCCAGCGCGAGCGCCACCCGAGCCGCGTCGATGCCCTTGGCAGCGCCCTCGCGCGCTTTTGCGACCAGCGGCGCCGTGGGCAGCCCCTCCGCCTCGGCGGCGTCGACGAGCTGCGCCGCCTCGACGGTGAGATCCGGCGGCGCAGCCAGGCAAACGTCGGGCAGGACGCACCGTGCGAGCATCAACCCCAGCAGCAGGGGTACAAGTGGACGCGAACCGGAGTTGGACACGCGCATCAACTGCCCTCGATCACGGTACGGTCCAGCACCAGGTTCGGATACAGGCGTCGCAGGGCAGACTCCAACATCTGGCCGCCGCGCCGCACCCGCTGCTTCAGCGCCGCCTCGGATGTGCCGGTGATCACCACCATCTCGGCGTAGCTCATGTCGTCGAGGTGGTAGAGCGACAGCGCCTCGCGGTACATCGTCGGGAGCGTGGCCAGCGCGCGGCGCACGCAGGCGTCCCGTTCGTCATCGAGCACCCGGTCCTCCGCCCCGTGGGACAAGTCGGCGGGCGGGTGGACGAGCTCCACCACCCGCTGCCACCAGGTCGAGCGTACTCGGTCGCGACATAGATTAGCCGCTACGGTGAGCAACCACGGGCGGAAGGGCCGGGTGGGATCGTACGCCGAGTGGTTCTGCAGCGCGCGCACCAGCGCATCCTGGGCGAGGTCTTCGGCCTCGATCTTGTTGCCGGTCATGCGCAGGGCCAGCGTGAACAGCGTGTCGAGGTGCGGCGCGGCAAGCGCGGCGAAGGCCAGCCGGTCGCCGGCTTGGAAGCGTCGTCGCAGGCCGTCGTCGCTGTTGTCCACGCCGTGAGCGTACCGGGGGGCCGGAGTTTTGTCACCCGGCGGGGGCTCCGCCCGTACCCCCCGTATGACGCGCGGTACACGCTTCGTAGGCCACGGCGCCGCCGTCGTCGGTTTGCTGCTCGTCGGCTGCCCCGACCAGGGCCTCAGCACCTACAACGCCGAGCCGGTGGCGGAGATCCTCGCCCCCGCGAGCGGCGCGACCGCCGTCGAGGGCGAGGTCGTCAGTCTCCGTGGGCAGGTCGGCGACAGCAACGATGGCCCCAACGACCTCGTAGCGAGCTGGTTCGCGGGCGAGGCGGTGCTCTGCGAGGGCGCGCCGCCGGATGCCGACGGCTTGACGTCCTGCACCTGGACCGCCGACCTGTCCGGCGCCGAAATCCGTCTGGAGGTCATCGACGACCGGGGGGCCTCGGGGAAGGCCACCGTCACGCTCGACGTGGCGCCGAATGCCGCTCCGGAGGTGGAGATTATTCTTCCGACGTCGTCAGGCGTCTACTACGCGGGCACGCTCGTGGAGTTCGACGGGCTGGGGACCGACGCGGAAGACGTGGCAGGTGACTTGTCCGCGTCCTGGACATCCTCGGTCGACGGCGCACTCGCGATCGACGGCGCGCTCGACGGGGATGGCCACAGCCGAGGGGCCGTGGCGCTCACCGAGGGCGAGCATTTCGTCGAGTTCGTCGTCAGTGACAGCGTGGGTCGAAGCTCGGTCGCGACGGTGCTCCTCGAGGTAGGCCCGCCCCGCCAAGAGCCATCGGCGATGATCCTGGAGCCGGGCGACGGCGACGTCTACGACCTCGGCGCGAGCGTCGCGTTCGTGGGCGTCATCGCGGACGGCCAGGACGCCGCCGACGCACTGGGCGTGTCGTGGTCCAGCAATCTCGATGGCGTGCTGTCGACGGCCGCCGCCGACAGCACCGGTCGCCTGGCCTTCTCCACCGCGTCTCTCTCGCGTGGTGTCCACCTCCTCACGTTGGAGGTGACCGACGCCGACGGCAATCGTGTCACCGAGGACCTCTCGTTCACCGTCAACGGCGCGCCTTCCTCGCCAACCGTCACCTTGTCCCCTGCCGAGCCCTACACCCTCGACGACCTGGTGGCGTCGATCACCACCGCCTCACTGGACCCCGACGGCGACGCGGTCACCTACCTGTGGTCCTGGGCGCGGGACGGGGTGGCCTCGGCCGAGAGCACGACCGAGGTGCTGCCCGCGGCCGCCACCGCCCGAGGGGAAACCTGGACGGTCCTCGTCACGCCCACCGACGGTCTCGCGACCGGCGCTCCGGGCCGGGCGAGCGTTCTGGTGCTCAACAGCCCCCCGGTGGTGACCGATCTCTCCTTTGCACCGGCCACCATCACGACCGCCGACACACTGCTCGCCACCTCCACCACCACCGACGACGACGGCGACACCGTCAGCGTGAGCTACGCGTGGTGGGTCGACGGCGTGGCCCTGGCGAGCGGCGTGACCCTCGACGGCGCCGTGGCCTTCGACAAGGGCGACGAGGTGTGGCTGGAGGCGGTGGCCAACGACGGTACCGACGACGGGCCTGCCGTGAGCACGGCGGCGGTGACCGTGGCCAACACCGCCCCCGGCGCCGTGGTTGTCGACATCGCGCCTACCTCGCCCGAGGCGGGCGTGGACGACCTCCAGTGCGCGGTCTCGGCGACCGATGCGGACGGCGATGCGCTCTCGTGGACCATCGAGTGGAATGTCGACGGCGCGGCCTTCTCCGGGGCCGTCACCACCGACCAGAGCGGCGACACCGTCGTCGCCGAGGAAATTGCGGAGGGGGAGGTGTGGACCTGTACTGCCTCCGCCAACGACGGCGAGGCGGCTTCGTCCGCGGCGTCGGCCAGCGTGACGGTCGGCGCCTGCCCCTACGGCGAGGCGTCCTCGTGCCCGGCCACGTCCTGCGCAGAGCTGGCAAGCCTCGGCTACGGCAGCGATGGCCGCTACTGGATCGACCCCGACGCGGCCGGCGCCTTCGAGGCCTGGTGCGACCTCAGCATCGACGGTGGGGGCTGGACGCTCGTGTCGGTGACCAGCGACGACTCCGCCGACACCTGGACCTATACCAGCCGCCGCTACTGGGACCTTGACAGCACGACGTTTGGCACGCTCGACGACCTCGACGCAGACTACAAGAGCGTGGCCATGCACCGGCAGTCGATGGAGGAGGTGCTGGTGGTTCACTACCCCAGCAGCACCTGGGCCACCTACCCGGGGGTAGGCGACGGATCGAGCGCCTTCGCAGCGGTCATCGCCAGCTACGGCGACGAGTACTGCTGGCGCGACGGTCGTGGCTTCGACATGGGCGCTGGGAGCCTCGTGGCCAGCGGCGGCCTGTGCGACACCGACCTGTACCTCAACGCCGCCGACCACGACGGTGGCGGCGGCTCTTGCACCTGCGCCGACTGCGTCTCCCACGCTTTCGGTCCATCCTGGAACGTCGACAACGGCGACGGGTGCCCCTTCGACGACCCGGGCGCCATGGCCAGCGCGGGTCCGGATAGTGACGCCGCGGGCGAGAGCGTGTCCATCGGCTTCGGCGCGGCGCTAGGCCTCAACACGGGCGCCACCGGCGCCGGGGAGAACTACCTGTGGATCCTCGTACGCTGACCGGACGACGGGGCAACACCAGCATGCTGGTGTTGTTTGGCCTGGTGGTGGTGCTTGGCGTGAGCGCGCTGGCCATCGACGCCCAGCGGGCGCGCATGGTGAGGATGGAGTTGCACAACGCGGCGGAGGCGGCGGCGCACGCTGCAGCCCTGGGGCTCGACGGCACCACCGCCGGGTTCGAGGTCGCGCAGGAGCGGGCGGCGCTGGTCGCCTACGCCAACGTGGCCGACGGCGCGGCGGTGGACCTCGACCTCGTGGGCGGGAGCCCCGCCGCCGTTGAGCTCGGGCGCTACGAGGACGGGGCCTTCGTCGCCGATACCTCGGATCCCGCAGAGGTCAAGGCGGTGCGGGTGAACCTGCGCCTTCCCGAGGTCCGCAACTTCTTCGGCAGCGCGGCCTTCGGCGACGACGCGCTGGCGGTCTCGACGCAGACCCGGGCGCTGGGCGGCGGGCCGTCCGACGCCAGCTGCCCGCTCCCCGTCGCGGTGCCCTCCTGCGCTCTCCCCGACGGGGAGGCGGTGTGCAACATGGACATCCTGATGGGTCCCGACGGCAACGACAACGGCGCATGGGCGCGCATCGGGTCCGCCTCGCCCAACGCGGCCTACGTGAAGGCCGCGCTGTCGGAGTGCGCGGCCTCGTCGAGCACGGTGGACCTCGTCTCCCTCAACAACGGCATGATCGCGGCTGCCGCCAAGGAGTTGGCCTCGGTGATCGACAGTAGCGCCGATGCCTGGGATGCGGCCGAGTACGGGACGATGCCGACGCAACTGTCGGGGAGCGGCGTCACCAACTACGGCAATGTCCTCGTGAGCCAGCTCATCGTCTACAAGGACGAGGGCGACTGCAGCGACCCCAAGATGACCGGCAGCCGGCACGAGATCGAGGGCTATGCCACGGCCGTGGTGTACGACGTCATCACCACCGGCAAGGCGGCCGACCGAAAGGTCGCGATGCGCGTGTTGTGTGACTCCTCGTCCGCGCACGCGGGAGGTGGCTTTTTCGGGACGAGCGCGCCGCCTCAGTTCTTCTAGGCCAGCCGGGGCGCCACGCCCGCTTGCGTTTTTTGGATTGTGGATCGCGACAAATAGTCGCAGGCGACGTGCGCGTCCCCGTCACCGCCAGGAGTACCAACCCGTACCCTCCGTGACGGCCTCCCCCGTCCTTGTCGAACAACCCCCACCGGAGGCGCTATGCGACGCCAAGCTCTTGCTTTGTCTGTCGGTTCTCTCGTGCTGTTCCCCGTGGCCGCCCTCGCGGCCAACCTCTCGGGGGCGATCTTCACCACGACGGTCGACGGCAGCGTCGTCAACGAGAACACGCACTACGAGGCCAAGACCGACGTGTACCTCGACGGTGGCCCGGGTCCGAACGCGCCGGCCAGCGCGGCCGGCCTGCCCGAGGGCGACTACTACTACCAGGTGACCGACCCCAGCGGTCAGGACCTGCTGTCGAGCGACAGCATCTCCTGTCGGCGCGTGCACGTCGGCGCCGACGGCGTCATCGACACCGTCTACGCGGGCACCAACTACACCAAGGTCCAGGGCACGTGGACCGCGTCCGCCTGCCTGCACAACTCGGGCACCGACGTGGATCACGGCGGCGTGACGGTACAACTGTACCCTTACGACGACACGCCGAACCCCGGTGGCGTCTACAAGGTGTGGCTGACCCCGACCTCGGACTACACCGGCAGCACCGCCGCGTGCTCCGGCAAGGGCAGCTGCAACGTGACGGGCGAGGACTACACGGCTGGGAATTTCCACGGCTTCAAGCCGGCCAACTCCAAGACCGACAACTACAAGGTCAAGGTGAAGGGCAAGCCCTACACCGCGCCCTACGTCACCGTGTCGAAGTTCCACGATGCCAACATCGATGGCGCCCAGGGACTCGACGAGGAGACCGTCACCGGCTGGGCGGTCGAGGTCACGGACCCGCTGGCGGTGTCGAACACCGTGTTCACGACCGCGACGGTCCTGGCCTACACGGCGGGCACCTACACCTTCGTCGAGGACGAGCCCGCGGGGACGCTGCAGACGGCGTCGTACGCCGACGGCGAGCTGGCCAGCAGCTACCCCACCGCGTCGCCCTCCGTCGCGGTGGTGGTGGCGGGGACCTCGGGCGAGACCCACAGCGTCGTCTACGGCAACGTGGGCCTCGGCAGCGTCGACGCCTGCAAGGTCTTCGATCGCAACGGCAACGGTGTCCAGGACGCCGACGAGGGCCTGGTGCCGGGGTGGTTGTTCACCTTGACCGGCACCGACGTCACCGGCGCCAGCGTCGGTCCGGAGACGGCCCTGGCCGACGACAGCGGCTGCGCCCTCTTCGACGGCCTCTTGCCCGGGACCTACACGGTCACCGAGGGCACGCCGCTCGACAGCGGCTGGGTGGCAACCGGCGCCACGAGCCAGGACAGCACGATCGTGTCGACCCTCTCGGGAAGCACCATCTCCGGGAGCGAGTTCACCGTCGACTACACCAACCAGCTGTGGCTCAGCGCCGACTTCGGCACCAAGGGCTACTGGCACAACGTCAACGGGCTGGCTGAGCTCACCGAAGGCGACATCGCCGAGGTGAACGTGCTGGATCCCTACCGGGTGCCCAGCGCCTACTTCGACGGCGGTGACGAGCCCTTCGACGGCTACTTCTCCGACGGCACGCCGGTGCCGGCCGCTGAAGGAGCGACCGGGAGCATCGGCGCGGAGGGAACCTTCCAGGCCGAGGTGTCGGACTTCCTCAACGAGGCCAACACCGGTGGCACCCACGAGGAGCAGCTCGCGCAGCAACTGCTGGCCTTCATCTTCAACATCCAGCACCGACTGGACGGCGAGGATGCTTACCTCGAGCTCTCGGACGGCTCCTTGGTGACCGCCGGCGACTTGGTGGCGGAGGCGATCTTCGTCTGGAACTACGGGACGGATGCCGAGATCGTGGCGATGCAGACGCTGCTGGAGAGCTACAACAGCAGCGACGCCGTCTACTACGTGCCGGTCAACCCGGGGACGCCCTCGTTCTGAGGCGGGCATGGCCGAGACTCCCGCCCTCTTCCGCCGCCCGGCCCCTCCGCGGGTCGCGGCGGAGCCCGTGGTGGCGTGGGGTCTCGTGCCCGAGCCGGTCGATGGGGCGCTCGCGGCGTGCCGGGCGAGGCTGCCGGTCCTTCCTGGGCTGTTGGTCACTCCCCCCCCGCCGCCGCTGTCCCCGGCGGTGGCCCGTACCGGGGTCGACGCTGCGCCCTCCGCGCCTGGTCCGACGCCTCGCCCGAGGCGCTACGCCACCCGGCGCACGTCCTCGGTGGAAGTGGCAACGCCGCCGCCGCCGCCGTGGCCCCGGTTTCGGCCACTCGTCGCCGTTCTCGCGGCGGCCGTGGCTGGCCTGGCCGTGGTCGTGGTGGGCGGTGGCGTCGCGGTAGGGGTGGCGGTGGCGTCGTCGTCGGGGTCGCTCGGCGCGGCCCCGGGGGGGCTGACGCAGGCTGCCCCCGCGCCCTTGGCGGCGCTCGGGCGGTGGCTGGCGAGTGCACCGCCCCCGGCGCCCGAGCTGGCCGAGGTGACCACGGCGTCGGGTGCGATGGTGGAGGTGGCGGAGGGTTTTGGCGTGGTCGAGATCGCGGTGTCGGCCGACGCGGACGTGTGGATCGACGGCGGATCGCGCGGCGTGGTCCAGCAGGAGGGGCGTTTCACGCTGGAGGCCGGGGACTACGAGGTGGTCGTCCGGTCGGGTGGCGTCCTGCACGAGGACCTGGTGCGGGTGGTCGACGGCCAGGCCACCGTTCTCGACTTCCGTGACGGCGGCGAGCAGGGCTGAGGGCGGGCGCTAGGCGGCTTGCAGGACCCGCGGCCGGGGCCGGTGCGTGAGCAGACCCACCTCGTCGGTCGCGTCCCACCAGAGCATGGCACGGGCGCCCGGTTCGACGGACGGTCGCGACCCGAAACAGTCGTGGTTCTCGGTGTAGAGCGTGCGGACGACGCGCTTCATCTCGGCCTCCGCCGTGAGGTGGCCCACGTGTACCAGCATGTAGGCGGCGTCGAGCAACGACGCGGTGCCAAGCCGGTACCAGGGATCTTGGACGGAGTCGTGACCGACGCCGACGCTGGCGCCGCCCGCCCATAGTTGGTCCACGCGGGTGAGGCCGCGTCGTCGGGGGTAGCCGTCGTATCGTCCTTGCAACACGACGTTGTCCAGCGGGTTGCACACGACCTGGACGCCCGAGGCCGCCACCAGTTCGATCACCTTCGCCGCGTAGGGGTCGGGGTAGCTGTGCATGGCCGTGCAGTGACCCGCCACCACGTGGGGCACGCTCCGGTGCGCCGCCTCGGCGCATACCACCTCGAGGTTGCGACTACCCGGGTCGTCTGTCTCGTCGCAGTGCAGGTCCACCCGCCGACCGTGCTTCTCAGCCAACCGGAAGGCCAGCCGGACGCTCTCCCATCCCTCCTCGGTCGTCCGCTCGAAGTGGGGGATGGCCCCCACCGCGTCGCAACCCATCTCCACCGCTCGCGCCCAGGCGGCCTGCCGTCCCGGCGCGCGCAGGACGCCCTCCTGCGGGAAGGCCACGACCTGGAGGTTCGGGCCTTGGAGCTCGAGCAGGGCCTCCACGGCGACGGCGCTCCCGGTGTCGACGTGCGTGCGCACCCGGAGACAACCCTGCTCGCGGTACATCGCGAGCGTCGCGCGCGCGCGTTTCAGCACGTCGTCACGGGTGAGGCCACCACGCAGACGCGCCCAGTTGGCGATCCCCTCGCGCAGCGTGCCCGACACGTTCGGCGCCTGGGCGCCGAGCAGGGCCGCGTCGAGGTGCACGTGGGGCTCCGCCAGCGGCGGCGTGACCATGCCGCCGGTCACGACGTCGTCACCACGCAGCGTGTTTGGGCCGCCCACGGCGGCAATGCCGCGCTCCGGGTCCCAGAGCACGTCCGCGCGCCCGTCGGCCAGCGCGCAGTCACGGAAGAGGGTGGTGGTCATCGGCGTGACCTGCCTCTAACCGCACCGCGCCGACCCTCGTCCAGCGGCCTGCCGTGGTACTTTCACGGTTCCCCCGGAGCCTCCATGTCGTCCGTGCTCACCGACGGTTCCCTCGCCATCACCGTGGATGGCGTGCGCTTCGTCAACCCCTTCGTCATCGGCAGCGGACCTCCGTCCACCAACGCTACGGTGATCAACAAGGCCTTCGCCGCCGGCTGGGGGGGCGTCGTCGCCAAGACCACGTCGCTGACCGATACCGAGGTGGTCAACGTCCAGCCTCGCTACGGCAAGCTCAACAGCCCCTCGGGCGACGCCATCGGCTTCCAGAACATCGAGCTCATCAGCGACCGCCCCTTCGAGGACTGGGAGGTCGATTTCCGAAAGGTGAAGGACGCCTACCCGGACCGCGTGCTGGTGGGCTCGATCATGGAACGCTACGACCGCGCGCGATGGCAGGAGCTGGCGGGCCGCTGCTTCGCCGCCGGTTGCGACGCATTGGAGCTGAACTTCTCCTGTCCCCATGGCCACCCCGAGACGGGCATGGGCGCCGCGATGGGACAGAACCCGGCGATGGTCAGCGAGGTGACCAGCTGGGTGGTGGCGGTGGCGGCCGGGCGTCCGGTCTGGTCGAAGATGACGCCCAACATCACCGACATCCGCGTGCCCGCTCGCGCCGCGAAGCTGGGCGGCGCCACGGGCGTCTCGGCGATCAACACCATCCTGTCCACCATCGGCATCAACCTCAAGAACCTACGCCCCACGCCTACGGTCGAAGGGCACAGCACTTTCGGCGGCTACAGCTACCGGGCGGTCAAGCCCATCGCGCTACGCATGGTCGGCGAAATCGCGATGGATATGCCGGGCTTCTCGATCAGCGGCATCGGCGGCGTGTGCTCCGGCGCCGACGCCTTCGAGTTCATCCTCATGGGCGCCAACACCGTGCAGAGTTGCACGGGGCCCATGTTGCAGGGTTTCGAGATGGTGAGCGAGCTTGGCGAGGGCGTGGCGGGCCTGTTGGCGCAGCACAACTTCGCCAGCGTGCAGGCCGCCGTCGGTCACTCCTTGCAGTACTTCTCGACCCACCACCACCTCGTGGAGCTCCAGGCTGCCAAGAAGGCCGCGAAGGCCGCGGAACTGGCCAACCGCGACACCGAGTGGGGCAAGAAGGACTTCGTGGCCGAGGCCGGTCAGCTGGTGTCGAACAAGGAGTAGGCCGGCTCAGGCGTCGAGCACGTCGCGGTTGTCCGTCGCTACCGCCGCGCGGGCGACCCAGCGCTGCAGCGTGGCGAGGTCGCGCTCAGTGGTGAGGCGTGCGTCGTCGGTGGCGCTGAGCTGCAGCCCCCGCTCCCGCAGCAGCTGCCGCAGCACGTTGCGCAGCGCGAGGGCGCCCTCCTCGCGGCCCTCCTCGCGGCCTTCCTCGCGGCCCTCCTCGCGGCCCTCCTCGCGGCCCTCCTCGCGGATCGCCACGGGCACGCCGTAGCCGAAACGCTCCAGTAGGTTGCGAAGCGA
>CAYHRZ010000151.1:0-1630 GCA_964359125.1 uncultured Klebsiella sp.
ACCAGGACCGCTTTTTTCCCCGCTTCAATCTTTACCGCAGGAATCATGGCTTCTATTCGTCAAGGTGATGGACTTCGGTATCGCCCGCGCCACCGACCTGCGCAGCGTCACGGCGCATGGTGTCTTCGCGGGCACACCCTCGTACATCGCCCCCGAGCAGATCACCGGCTTCTCCGCCGCCGGCCCGAGCGCTGACCTGTACTCGCTCGCCGTGGTGGCCTACGAGGCCCTCTGCGGCCGCGTGCCGTTCGACCACCCCACCCTGCCCGGCTTGCTCCTGGCGCACACGCAGACACCGCCGCCCTCGCCGAGGCAGTGGGTGGAGGAGATGCCGTCGGCCATGGAGCGCGAGCTCTTCCGGGCGCTGGCGAAAAACCCCAAGCAGCGCCACCCCGATTGCGCCACCATGATCCGGGCCTTGCTCGCGGAGTCGCCGTGGCAACCCCCCAGCGCCGTGCCGGTCACGCGGTAGCTAGAGGCTGCCCCGGTAGGCGCCAACCAGGGCGAGATCCTGCACCCCGGCGGCCTGGGCGGTCGCGAAGACGCGGCCGAGCCGCGCCCAGGGCACGGCCGCGTCGGCGTGCACCTCCACCCGCGCCTTGGACCGGCTGGCCAGGAGCCGGTCGTAGAGCGGGCGAACTAGGCCTTCGGTGCCGACGTAGTCCCAGGCGGCGATGCGCTGCCCGTCGACGTAGATGGCATCGACCGCCACGAGGATCTCCACCCCCCCCTGGCGCGCGTCTTCCGACACCGTGGGGCCGAGCTCGAAGGGACCGGAAGGCGGGGACGGCGCGAGTTCAGTGGAGTACGTTCGCAACAAGAACACCAGCAGCAACGTCATCATGTCGACCAGCGGAGCCAGCGCGCCGACGTCGAGACCCACCGGGGCAACATCGTGACGCGCGAACCAGCGCTTCACTGGAGGCTCACGCGGGGGAACATCGGAGCCTGGGCGGGACCGCGAACCACGTCGAGCGCGGCGAGCAGAAGCTCGGTGGACACGTCGTCCCCGGGGCGGACGGTGACTCGGTCCTGCGAGCGATCCACCGCGTGCACGGTTTCCATCGCCGCCAACAGGGCGGCGAGGTCGGGCTCACCGCCCGCCCGGGGCGGCACGTCGATCGCGCGCAGTTCCACGGTGCTCGCGGACGACGCGATGTCGGTGGTGGCCACCTCGAACTCGACCCGGGCGCCATCGCGACGCAGGTCGACCACCACCCCCTTGACCAACCCCGCGTGCGGTAGGGGCGGGGCCTCGCCGGCCCGGGAGAGTCGCAAGTCGACTACGCCCAGGCGCTGGCCCGACGAGGTGGCCAGGAGGAAGAAGAGGAGCAGGAACATGAGGGTGACCACCCCGAGCAGGGTGGGCCGCACGTCGGCCTCGCCAGCTGGTTCCCGCGTGAACAGGGGCCTCACCGCGCCGCCGCTCGCCTCGCGACGTGTACCCGCCCCGCTGCCGCCTCGATGGCCGCGAGCATCGCGCGGGTGCGCCCGTCGAAGAAACTGTGCGCGGCCAGGGCCGGGATCGCCACGAGCAAGCCGAAGGCCGTGGTGGCCATCGCCGTGGACGAGCCCTCCGAGAGCTGAGCCGCGGGGGGGGCGCCGCCCCCGCGCGCGGGCCCCCCCCCGG
>CAYHRZ010000151.1:1640-10445 GCA_964359125.1 uncultured Klebsiella sp.
ACGTCGCCGAGCGCGCCGAAGGCCAGGATGAGCCCGTACACGGTGCCGAAGAGTCCGAGCATGGTGGCGATGGACGCGACGGCGCTCAGGTAGGGGATTCGCTCCCGGATCTGCTGTTCGGCATCGACGGCGCTCGCCGCCATGGCATCGTAGCCCAGGTCCGCCGTGGGCTGCGCGAGTCCCGCTGTCAGCACCAATTCCAGTGGGGTCTGGCCGAGCGTCGGGGCGGAGCCGTCGGCCACCGCGGCCTCCACCCGCCGGACGACCTCGGCCGCATCCACCCGGAACCGCGCGAGGGTGATCGCCCGCTCGACGGCGACGGCGATCGCGAAGGCCATCACGACGAGCAGCGCGTACATGAAGCTGCTGGCGGGGCCGGAGAAGGCGTCGAGGAGGTATCTGAGCATGGGTCCTACCGGGTAACGAATTCGAGGCAGCGTGCGCGGGTGTCGGGGCGCGAGATCGACTCGCAGAGGGCGACTGCGCGGGCGGGATCGGCGCGCTTGAGTTGGTTGGCTACGCCGTGGCGACAGTGGTCCGCGTAGGTCGGGTCGGCAGCACAGGCGGCGAGCGCCGCGTCGGGATCCCGCTCGGCGCCCCCCCAACCCACACCGTGGAAACACGTACCCCGCCACGCCTCGGTGGCAGCCCGGCAGGCCGACGCCGCCTCGGTCATGTCGCGACGCGCAAGGTACTTGCCGATGCCGTGCCAGCAGGTCTTCCGCGTGAGCCAGTCACCCTCCTCGCGACCGCAGATCGCGTGCGCAGCGGGGAGGTCGACCAGCGCGACCTCGCCCACCACGTCGTGACGACAGAAGGTTTGGTACACCTCGGCGGAGGCGCAACGGCCGATCGCGTACTCCGGGTCGACTTCCGCCAGCGACAAGCCGGTGCCGAAGAAGCACTGCCCGCGCCACTTGCGCGACTCCATGGCGCCGCAGATCCCGGCGGCCCGCTCTCGGTCGGCCACGGCGATGCTCTCGGCCACGTCGGCATGGCACTCCAGCGCCATGTCGGCATCGAGAACACGCCCGCACACGCGCAGCGCCTCGTCGGGGTCGGCCGGGGCGACCTGCCGCGCCAGCGCCTGCCAGCACACGTCGCGAAGTTCCGCCAGCATGCCGGCGCACGTGTCGGGCGTGAGCACCGTGGCGCCGCTGCCCTCGCCAGGCGCGCCGTCCACCGGCAGTTCGGCGACTCCCATCGGCTTCGGCGGTACCGGCATGGCCTCGCCGGCGTCGAGTTCAGCCGCGCCCGCGGCCAACGCCGGCACGAGGCGCTCCAGGCCGAAGCGCAGGGCCAGCAACACGACCAGCCAGAACCCGACGAGCAGGGAGAAGGGGGCGGTACGCACGGGCGCTAGTCGACGTAGCCGAGGTCCTGCATCCACTGCTCGTAGGCGGCGCGGTCCATGTCTTCGAAGGATTGGTCGTCGGGGTCGGGAGGCGGCTCGGGGGGCGGGCGGGTATGCCACCACGCCGCGGCGGCGGCGGCCAACAAGCAGGCGCTGGCGGCGATCAGGGTGCGCACTAGGTTCCAAGGGTATCGCGGCTCGCCGCGCCCCGCGATACGCTCGCGGCCCCCACGAGGTCCACGTGCGCTTGCTCCGTCCCGTTCTCGCGTTGGCGCTCTCCGCCGCCGCCACCGTCGCCGGCCTGCACGCCCGCGACGCCGCCGCCGACAACTACCCCCGGGCCCGGATGGCGGTGGCGCTCAAGCCCGTCAACATCGCGATGCGCGACTTCAGCTTCCCCAGCGGCTTCCGAGTGATCTTCCAGGAGGATCACACCCAGCCGGTCGTGTCGCTGGTCATGAAGATCGACCACGGTTCGCAGGACGACCCCGAGGGGCTCGAGGGCATGGCCCACCTCATCGAGCACCTGTGGTTCCGCTCGGTACACGAGGGCACCGACGGAAAGGACCTCCCGAAAGTCTGGGATCTCATCCAGCAGATGGGCGCGCAGTTCAACGCCACGACCTCGGCCGACCGCACCGACTACCTCACGTCGGCCCGCAGCGAGCTTTTGAGCAACCTGATGGGCATGGAGTCCCTGCGCCTCAAAGACGCCGTGCGCCGTGTCACGGCCGATGACGTGCTGGTGGAACGCGAGGTTGTCCGCAATGAGTTGCGCTTGCGCTACGAAAACGGCGGCGCGGCCGGCCTCGGCTACCTCTACGACAAGTTGTGGCCGGTGGGTCACCCCTACCACCGCCTCACCATCGGCACCCACGACTCGCTCAACAACATCACCCTGGCCGACATCCAGAAGTACGTCCGCGACTACTACCGGCCTTCGGAGTCCACTCTGGTCGTCGGCGGGGACTTGTCGCTGGACAAGACCACCGAGTACCTGGAAGCCTTCAGCATTGACCAACTGGCCGCGAAAGACGACCCCGAGGGCAAGAACCTCACCCTGGTCGCCCCGCCCATCCGCGTGAAGGGCCCGCCCATCGAGCCGCCCCCGCCCGGCACCCCCATCGAGATCAAGGGCGAGGTCACCAACCTGCAAACCTACAGCGCCGCGGTCGAGAAAGAGACGATCGTCCTGGCCTGGCCCCTGCCCTCGGCCTACACCGAGAACGACGCGCTGATGTACGCGGCCGTGTTCCAGCTGCAGAACGCCATCGTCCGCGAGCTCTACCCCAGCTGGGAGTTCACCAAGGAGGACTCCCCCGCCGACGACAACGCCATCGGCTGCTTCCCCGACCTCGGTCGGTACGGCGCTGCCGCCATCTGCTTCATCGAGATCGCCGCCGAAGACGACCCGGCCAAGATGGTGGAGCGCGCACTCAACGGCCTGTACACGATGTGGGCCACCGACGAGATGTGGGCGCAGTTCCAGGACTACCTCTTCAGCTACTCCCAGCAGGCCAACATGGCCTACTTCCTGCAGAGCGTCGACGAGGTCACCGACATCTTCTCCGGGCGCGCGGCCAACGTCAGCGACTTCGTCCACTTCACCGGGGATCCCCAGTACTACTCGCGCCAGATCGAGTGGAACGCGAAGGTCAACCCGGACCAAGTCCGCGACTTCGCCCGGAAGTACCTCGAGCGAAAGCGGGCCGTGGCCGTGCACCTCAAGCCCTACGACGAGGGCGATCTCACCCTCGACGGCAGCGACTCCGCCTACCGCGGCCAGAGTCGCGATGCATCGGTGCTCACGATCTTCAAGCCCTCCGACGTGACGGAGTCGGTGATCAACGAGACCATCGTGGTGCCCGACACCAAGACCATCGTCCAGGAGACGCTGCCGAACGGCATGAAGCTGGTGATCATGCCCCACGGCACCGGGCCCATTGTCCGCGGCACGATCCTCGTCAGCGGCGGCTCCGGCAGCGCCGACATGAATCTCCAGCAAGCCACCTTCGCGCTCAACAACTGGAACTGGCCGCACTACCGCGCCGTGGACCCGCTGCGGGTGGCGGGCGACGACGGCACGATCAGCACGGACCTCACGATGCGCCTGGTCGCCTCGGCGGCGGCGGGCAACGTGGAGGACCTCGCCTACATCATGCGCTACCGCCTCGACGACACGGTGGTGTGGACCGACGGCAAGATCGACCTCGTCAAGGGCGAGAAGAAGGACATCCTGAAGTGGATGAAGAAGGGCATCGACGCCGCGCCGATGATCCAGTGGGAACGCCTGTTCCCGGGCCACCCGCTCGGCGACTGGCTCGACCACAACGACTGGGACGCCATCGGCAAGATGGGCGCCGGCGACGTGCAGGCCGTGCTGTCGCGGATGCTCCGGCCCAAGAACACCACGCTGTTCCTGGTCGGCAACATCACCGCCGACGAGGGTCGGGCCGCCGCCAAGACCTACTTCAGCGGCTGGCAGGGCTGGGGGAAGGAGCCCAGCGGGTGGACGGCGCCCAAGGCCGAGTTCCCGCCGCCACCGCCCCCTCCCACCCGGCAGGTCATCATCTTCAACAAGGACAACGTCAGCCAAACCGACGTGAGCTACTCCTGCCAGATCGCCCCGATCACCGAGGAGACCGAGTGGTCCGCGCAACTGATGGCCGACGTCATCGGCGACGCCCTCTGGCTGGCCCTGCGCGAACAAACCGGCGCCAGCTACGGCGCGGGGTCCTACGTGCAGTACTGGTCCGGCGGCCCGGCCGTGTTGTTGCAGGGGGTCCAAGTGCAGAACGACCAGACTGCCTACGCGGTGAAGGTGTTCCTCGAACAAGCCGAGAAGGCCAAGGCCATGAAGATGGACGACCGCATCCTTGCCACCCGCAAGTTCAGCAACGCCCAGTCCTACGTCGTGAACCAGGTCAGCACCAACGCGATGATGAGTCGCCTTGTCAACGTCGCCGCTCGCGGCTGGGGCCTCGACTACTTCGACAAGATCGGCGCCCGCATCGCAAAGGCGCAGCAGTCCGACTGGCCGGCCATGCTCGAGCCTTGCGTGGGTCACGAGGTGGTCACCCTCGTGGGCCCGGTCGACGTGGTGAAGCCGCAGTTCGACAAGCTGGGCATGACCGTCGAGGTGTTCGACGTCGACGCCTATCGCAAGGACTACCGGGCGAAGATGGGGCTCAAGCCCGAGAAGGAAGACAAGAAGAAGGGGGAGAAGTAGCCCCGGCCTACCGGAGCTGGAGGAGCTCCACGTCGAAGATCAAGGTGGCGCCGGGCGGGATCACCCCGCCGGCACCCTTGGCCCCGTAGCCGAGCTCCGGCGGGACGTGGATCTGGCGCTTCTCGCCCACTTTCATGTCGAGCAGGGCCTCGTCCCAGCCCTTGATCACCTTGCCCACCCCCACCGGGAAGGTGAACGGCTTCTTGCGGTCCACCGACGAGTCGAACTTGGTGCCGTCGGCCAGCCACCCGGTGTAGTGCACGGCCACCGTCTGGCCCGGCATCGGCGACCCACCCGACCCGGGGACCAGGAGGTACGACACCAGCCCGCTGGGGGAGGTCGTGGCGGCAAGACCGGCCACGCTGCTGGGCGAGGAGGCCATGGCGCTGGGCGAGGAGGCGGGAGCGTTGCTGCAGGCCAGGACGAGAGCAAGGATCAACATGTCGCGCCGCTATCCGCCGCCCGGGCGCCGGGCTACGATGGCCCGAGGCGGGCGAGGGCGAATGACCTGGAGCGAACAAGGGTGGCGGGACCTGGACCTGGGGTTGGCGCTGGCCTGGCGCCACGCCGAGGTCGCCTGGGGCCCCGCGGCGCGGGCCCTCGAGCCGGCCTTCGCCGCGATGAGGGCGATCGAGGCCGGGAGCGTGGCCAACGTCGACGAGAGGCGCATGGTGGGGCACTACTGGCTCCGCGCTCCCGAGCGCGCCCCGGCCGGGCTGGGGGCCGAGATTGTCCGGGTGCGGGAACTGTGCCGCGACATCGCATCCGCCGCCCACCGCGAGCAGAAGTACCGGACGGTCCTGCTCCTGGGTATCGGCGGCAGCGCGCTGGGCCCGCAACTGGTGGCCGATGCGCTGGGTGAGCCGGAAGAGCCGATGCGGGTGATCTGCGTCGACAACACCGACCCCGACGGGCTGGCACGGGTGCTCGGGCCCCTAGACCTCGACGAGACGCTGGTCGTGTGTGTCAGCAAGTCGGGCGCAACCCCCGAGACGCGAAACGCCTTGGTGGAAACGCGGGCGGCCTTCGCGCGCGCCGAGGTTCCCTTCCCCCCGAACGCGGTGGCGGTGACGGGCGAGGGCAGCCGGCTGTGGGATGACGCGGAGCACTGGCGGGCGCGGGTGCCGATGTGGGACTGGGTCGGCGGCCGCACGTCGTTGTTCTCCGGCGTGGGCCTGCTCCCGATGTTTCTCCAGGGCATCGACGCCGACGCGATGCTGGCGGGCGCCGCGCACGTGGACCAGCACACCCGGCAGGGGTCCCTGGCTGCCAACCCGGCGGCGCGGCTGGCGTGGGCCTGGTTCCACCTCAGCGGCGGGAAGAACCAGCGGGCGATGGTGGTACTCCCCTACCGCGACCGACTCGTCCTGTTCTCGAAGTACCTCCAACAGCTGGTGATGGAGTCCCTCGGCAAGACCCTGGACCGGCAAGGCAACGTCGTCCGCAGCGGCCTCACCGTCTTCGGCAACAAGGGCAGCACCGACCAGCACGCCTACGTGCAGCAACTCCGCGACGGGCCCGACGATCACTTCGTCACCTTCGTGGTGGCGCAGGACGACGGCTACCACGGGCAGGTCGAGGTGGAAGCGGGCGTGAACTGTGGGGACTACCTGCAGGGGCTCTACCTCGGCACGCGCCAGGCCCTGCGCGACGCCGGGCACCCGTCGCTCACGATCACCCTGTCTACCGTCGACGCCTACCGCCTCGGCGCCCTCGTGGCACTCTACGAGCGGGCCGTGGGGCTCTACGCAGAGTTGGTCAACGTCAACGCGTACCACCAACCTGGGGTCGAGGCCGGGAAGCGCGCGGCCGCCGCCGTCATCGCGATGAAGGCCCCTTTGCTCGCTGCCCTGGACGAAAAACCCCGCGACGTCGGTGAGTTATGCGGGCGCGCTGGCGTCGGCGACGAGGCGGCGGCGCACGCGTTGCTGTGGCGACTCTCGGTGAACGGCAGCGGCGTGGTGGTGACCCCGGGAACCCACCCGTCCGCCGACCGTTTTGCCCGCGCATGATCCTCCTCCTCGGCTGCGCCCTTCCGCCCTGCCCCGCCGAGCCCGAGTTCTTCACCCCGCTCACCGAGCCCCTGGTGGTCGTCGACATCGGCTCGGGATTCGCCCTCGACGGCGGAGCGCAGCCCATCGACGGCCACGAGGGCTTCATCGGTCCGGGGCGGGCCAGCACCTCGTTCATCGTCGGCCGGGGCACGCCGCTGCGCGTGGTGTACGACGTGGAAGTCACCGAGCCCTCGTCGCTGGTCATTCGGTTCGGGGAGACCGACGACGACGCCACCACCATCGCTGAGGTGGAGGTCAACGGCGCGGGCACCCTGGAGGTGACGCCACTCGCGCCGGGTCGTCGTATGGAGGTCGTGTTTGCCAGCGACGGCGTGCTGCGCATCGACGACTTCCAGGTGGAATACGACGACTGGGGCGAGGTGGAACCCGAGGGCGACGGCGTGCTGCAGCTCGGGATGCTGGTGCACGTAGAAGACATCGCCGAGGTGCTCACCAGCGAGGGCAACTTCACCCGCCGCGGGCGCGTACTCGAGCGCCTGGCGCAAACGTTGGCGAATCACGGAGGCAAACTAACTTACCAGGTTGATATAACATTTGTAGACGGTGCCCAGCAGTGGGATGCCGAGTACTTCGACCGCGTGGCGGCGCTCGGCGGCTCCTGGTCCGGTCACCTGCACGACGAGTCGGAGGGCGAGGAGGCCCTGGAAGCCGCCGCCCGTGACACCCGCGTGCGCTACGGCGAGGTTGGGATCGGCCTGCGCGACATCAACG
Organism: uncultured Klebsiella sp.; assembly: GCA_964359125.1. GTDB lineage: Bacteria > Myxococcota_A > UBA796 > UBA796 > SXON01 > SXON01. The sequence goes on from CAYHRZ010000151.1 coordinate 9,010, forward strand.
GCGGCTTCCAGATCGCGCCCTACGACCGGTTCGCCAGCGCGGGCTACTGGAGCATGAGCGCCTTCAAGGACCCGGCCACCCAGGCCGGCTTGCCGCGCGACTCGGTGCTCCCCTGGCGGCCGCCGGACGGTACGGGGACCGCCGATGTCGATGCCTTCCTCGCTCACGACGACGCCGGCCCGATGCTGTACCTTGGCGGCGGCATGCAGTCCGAACCGGCACACGACCGTGTGGCCGAGGTCACCCGTCGTCGTCTGTCACAGATGCTAGATCACACCCGCGATGGCCAGATCAACACGGCGTACATGGTCACCCACGTCGACTTCTTCTCCCCGTTGGGCGACGACGACAGCGACTGGGACGCCTACCTCGACGACGGCCGGCTCGACGCCGACCTGGCGCACTACGACCGGATGCTGTCGGAGGTGGTGGACCCGCTGGTTGCCGACGGCCGCGTCCGCTGGGCCGGGAGTGGCGAGATGGGGCGCTGCGTGCGCGACGCCGAGGTCGCCTGCGGCCGCGTGGTCGAGGACCCCTGAGCGGCCCTCGGCCTTGGGCAGCGGCGGCGGCGGCACCACCCCCGGGCCCGCGGCGTGGCCGCGCAGCACGGGCCAAGCGCCCGCGCGATTCATCCCGCCGGCGCTCGCGAAGTTCCCTGTCAAACCTCCGTGCCCGGCCCGCCCTCGCTCGTTAGGACCGGCGCGCGCTCCCCACCACCCCCTCCGGAGACTCCCCGTGCCCGACGCTTCCGCTCGCCGCGCTGCCGTACAGACCGCCTCGTCCCGCACCACTCGCACCTTCGCCCGCCCACTCGGCGCCGACGGCCGCCCCCTGCGGATCTCGCAGTACTTCGGCGAGAAGGTGTTCGGCCCCGAGAAACTGCGGCAGCGCCTCCCGCCCGAGATGTTCGCTCGGTGGGCCGACACCGTGGAGAAGGGCAGCCGCCTGGAGCGCCCGGTGGCCGACGCCATCGCCCACGCCGTGAAGGAATGGGGGCTGGAAGGCGGCGCCACGCACTTCTGCCACTGGTTCCACCCCATGACCGGATCCACGGCGGAGAAGCACGATAGTTTCCTGTGGTTCGACAAAGACGGGCAGCCGATCGAGAAGTTCACCGGCGGCATGCTGATCCAGAGCGAGCCCGACGCCTCCAGCTTCCCCTCCGGCGGCATGCGGTCGACCTTCGAGGCCCGGGGCTACACCGCCTGGGACCCCACGTCGCCGATGTTCCTCATGGACGGGCCCTCGGGGCGCACCCTGGTGATCCCCAGTGCCTTCCTCGGCTACCACGGGCAGGCGCTCGACGAGAAGGCGCCGTTGCTGCGGTCGATGGAGTCGCTCTCGAAGAGCGCGTGTCGCCTGTTGAGCCTGCTCGGCCAGCCCGCGACCCGGGTGACCGCCACCGTGGGCCCCGAGCAGGAGTACTTCGTCATCGA
>CAYHRZ010000152.1:0-10434 GCA_964359125.1 uncultured Klebsiella sp.
CGTCGACACCGTGAGCTACGCCAACCTCTTCACCGTGCACGACGGCTACGCCGTGGGCGGCACGGTGAGCGGCACGGTGCTTGCTCTCTCCTCTACCGGCATGACCTGGGCCGACGAGTCCCCCGACTACGCACTGCAACTCACCGGGGTGTACGGGGGTAGCTCGCCCGTGGCCGTGGGCGCGACGGGCTCGGTGTACTTCCGCGGGACCGACGGCTGGGAGGCCGACCCCCGCGAGAAGCCTACCTACCAGGACCTGCACGCGGTGTGGGTGGACCCCGACGGCGGCACCTGGGCGGTGGGAGGGCACGTGTCGAGCGCCCCGCTGATCCAGGGCACGGTGGTGTATAGTGGCCCGGCGACCGTCCCGGTGTTCGAGTGACCTTCCTACTACTCAACTTGCTGGCTTGCCCCGAGGAAACCGAGCCGACGCCCGAGGTCTGCGACGAGGACGACGTGGGCACCATCTGCACCTTCGCCGGTACCTCGCAAGCCGGGTACAACGGCGAGGCCATCGATCGTCGTGAAGCGTGGTTGTACTGGCCGGTTGACATCGAGTTCTCCCCCCACGGCCTGCCGCTGGTCCACGACTGGAACAACCACCGCCTGCGGGTGCTCGACGACGACGACAGCTTCCGCACGGTGATGGGCACCTCCTTCGTGGGTGACGGTCCCCCGGACCTCTCCGACCGGGAGGCGCCCGGCGCCCCGGGCACCACCGTCAACCTGAACCACCCCACCGACGGCGTGTACCTGCCCGACGGGACCTACGTCGACGCTAGCTGGCACACGCACAAGATCCGGGTGTACGACCCGCGCAGCGGCCTGGTCTACGTGCACTGCGGCGACACGCCCGGCTACGCGGGCGACGGCGACGAGAGCGCCGAGACGGCGCTGTTCAACCAGCCGAAGTCGGTGGTCTACGACGAGGCCACCGGCACGCTCTACATCCTCGACATGCGCAACGAGCGGGTCCGGGCGTTGTGGAGCGACTACACCATCACCACGGTGGCGGGTAACGGCACCAAGGGCTTCGCGGGCGACGGCGGCCCTGCCCTGGATGCCAGCTTCGGCTTCCCCAACGACACCAACCCGCGGCCCGGCGGCGCGCTGGCCCTGGCCGATGGTGTGCTCTACGTCGCGGACCCCGAGAACCACCGGGTGCGAGCCGTCGACCTCGACACCGGCGTGATCAGCACCGTGGTGGGCACCGGCACGGCCGGCTTCTCCGGCGACGGCGGCCCGGCCACCAGCGCGATGATCAACTACCCGATGGATATCGAGGTCGAAGAAGGATTCTTGTGGATCGCCGACACCGACAACCAGCGGGTGCGGGCGGTCGACCTGGCGACCGGCACCATCGAGACCGTGGTCGGCAACGGCGAGATCGGCAGCGACGGTGACGGCGGCCCTGCCACCGAGGCGCAACTCTACACCCCGATGGGCGTGGAACTGGACCTCGACGGCAACCTCTACGTGGCCGACAGCGCAAACCACCGCATCCGGCGGGTGGCCCGTTGATCCTCGCCTTGTTTCTAGGATGCCCTCCCGTCGAGGATTCCGGCGAGGTGGAGGCCTGCCCGCGGGAGTCGGGGACAATCTGCAGCTACGCCGGCAAGGACGGCCTGTCGGCGCTGGGCCAGGAAGACGTTGCCGCCACCGAGTCCTACCTCTACCTGCCGCAGGACTTGCTCCTCGCCGACGACGGCACGGCCTACGTGCTCGACTGGAACAACCACCGGGTCCGCGCCATCGACCCCGACGGCACCATCCGCACCATCGCCGGCACCGGGTTGCTCGGCGACGGCCCGGAGGGGCAGGCCCTGCTCGCCAGCTTCAACCACCCCACCGGCCTCGGCTGGGACCTCGACGGCGCCATGCTCGTCGCGGCCTGGCACAACAGCCGCGTGGAGCGGATCGACCTCCACAGCGGCGAGCTCAGCTTCGTTGCCGGCGACGGCACGCGCAACTTCGCGGGCGACGAGGGCCTGGCGACCAGCGCCAAGCTGGACCTGCCCTCGAGCGTGGTGGTCGACGACGACGGCGTGATCTACATCTCCGACACCGCGAACCAGCGGATCCGCTCGGTGACCCCCGACGGCATCATCCACACCTACGCTGGCACGGGCGAGGCCGGGTTCGCGGGCGAGGGCGAGAGCGTGCTGGCGGCGGCGTTCTACAACCCCAAGGGCCAGCAAGCCGCGCCGGCCGGTCGACTGGATCTCGGCGACGACGGGCGGATGTTCGTGGCCGACACCCTGAACCAGCGGGTGCGCGTGATCGACCTCGCCACCGACACCATCTCCACCTTCGCGGGTACCGGGACGCCGGGGTTCTCGGGCGACGGTGGCCCGGCCACGGCGGCCACGGTGTTCTCGCCCACCGACGTGGCGGTGGGTCCCGACGGTGAGGTCTACGTCGCCGACACCGAGAACAGTTGCGTGCGGGTGATCGACAGCAGCGGCACCATCCGCACCTTCGCGGGCATCTGCACCGAGCCCGACTACACCGGCGACGGCGGCCCGCCCGCGGAGGCGCGGCTGCGCAAACCTTACGGGGTGGCGGTCGACGCCGAGGGCAACGTGTTCATCGCCGACACGTACAACCACGCGGTCCGGGTCGTCTGGCGCTAGTCCTGCTCCTGGCCTGCGCGCCGCCGGATCGCTGCGAGGCAGGCGACATCTGCACGGTCGTGGGTACCGGTGACGTGGGGTTCAACGGCGACGGCCTGGCTCCCGCGGAGAGTTGGCTCTACCTGCCCACGGCCGTGCTGCTGGGCCCGGCCGGCGAGCTGACCGTGGTCGACTACAACAACATGCGGGTGCGCGCGGTGAGCGAGCGTCGCCTCGTCACCCTCGTCGGCAACGGCGAGCACAACTTCAGCGTGGCCGGCGCGGCGGCGCTCGAGAGCCCGCTGGAGAACCCGGTCGACGCGGCCTACGGCCCGGATGGCCTGCTCTACGTGTTGCCGGCGCACGAGTCGAGGCTGGTGCGGCTCGACGCGTCCGGGCGGGTGGAGGTGTTCGTGGGCACCGGCGTCGAGGGCTACGGCGGTGACGGCGGCCCGGCGATCGACGCGACGTTCTACCAGCCCCAGGGCTTCTGTTTTGACGGCACCGGTGCCGTGTGGATCGCCGACACGCTCAACGGCGCGATCCGGCGCGTGGACGCCGCGGGGATCGTGCGTACCGTCCTCGACGGCCTCGGCGGGCCCCAGCGCGTCCGCTGTGGCGAGGGCCGCGTCCTCGCCACCGACACCTTCGCGGGACGGGTCATCGCGTTCGGCGAAGACACCCTCGAGGCGTCCACCGTGGCCGGAGGGTTCACCTACCCGTGGAGCGCGGTGCCCCACGACGGCGGCGTCGTCGTGGCCGACTCCGGGGCGAACCAGGTGGTCTGGGTGGACGGAGCCGGGCGGCCATCGGTGGTCGCCGGCACCGGCCAACCTGGCCCCCTGGGCGACGGCGGCGCCGCCACCGACGCCGAACTCGACTGGCCAGCCGACGTGCGGGTGGTGGGCGACGACCTCTACCTGGCCGACATGCAGAATGCCCGGGTGAGGGTCGTCCGTGGCTTCATGCCGTAGCCGGGCACCGCCGGATATGGCCGCGCCGTGATCGACGTCCGCGCGCTGAGCAAGACCTACCGGGTACCCGTCAAACAGCCCGGGCTGGCGGGCTCCTTTCGCTCGTTGTTCTCGCGCGAGCACCGCGACGTACACGCGGTGGCAGACCTTTCCTTCCACATCGAGGCCGGCGAGCGCGTGGGTTTCCTGGGTCCCAACGGGGCGGGCAAGACCACCACCCTGAAGATGCTCTCGGGCCTGTTGTACCCCACCTCGGGGGAGATCCGGGTGGCCGGCTACCGCCCGCAGGACCGGGAGCGGGCGTTCCTCGAGGGCATCACGCTGGTGATGGGCCAGAAGCAGCAGCTGTTGTGGGACCTCCCCGCCCGCGAGACCTTCGACCTGAACCGGGCCATGTACGGCGTGCCCTGGGCACAGTTTCGCAGCACGCTGGACGAGCTGGTGACCCTGCTCCGCGCGGAACCCCTGCTCGACAAGCCGGTCCGGAACTTGTCGCTCGGGGAGCGGATGAAGTGCGAGCTCATCGCGGCGCTCGTGCACCGCCCGCGGGTGCTCTTCCTCGACGAGCCCACCATCGGGCTCGACGTGGAGATGCAGGTTCAAGTACGGCAGTTCATCGCCGAGCACAACCGCGCCACCGGCGCGACGGTGTTGTTGACCAGCCATTACATGCAAGACATCGCCGCGCTCACGCCCCGGCTCCTGATCATCGACGACGGCAGGCTGCGGTTCGACGGCAAGTTGGCGGACCTCTCGCAGCGGGTGGCGCCGGAGCGCCGCGTGGTGGTGCGGCCGCCCGACCCCGGCCTGCTCGCCATGGGCTTCGTGGCCCACGACGGCAAGTTGGTGGCCACCGTGCCCGCGGGCGACGTCAACGCGCTGGTGCAGCGCGTGCTCACCCAGTGCCCGCTCGCCGACATCGGCATCGAGGACCCGCCCCTCGAGGAGATCATCGGCCGGGTGTTCCGGGAAGCAGCCAAGTGACGGGAGAACTCCGACGGGTGGTCACCGCGCTGCCGTCGATCCAGCGGGTGGCCATGGCCGGCATCGTGGCCTACCGCGCCGAGATGGTGATCTGGGTGCTCTCGGCCACCTTGCCGCTGGTGATGCTCGCGCTCTGGAACGCCGCCTCGGCGGGCGGCCCGATCGGCGGGTACGGGCAGGTGGAGTTCGCGCGGTACTTCACGGTGAACCTGGTCGTCCGCCAGCTCACCGGGGCGTGGATCGTCTGGGAACTGAACTGGTCCATCCGCAAGGGGGAGCTGTCCCCGAAGTTGTTGCGCCCGATGAACCCGCTGGTGTTCAACATGGCCGAGACCCTGGCCGCCCTGCCCTTCCGGGCGCTGGTGATCGTCCCACTGGCGGGTGCCCTGCTCGCCTGGCGGCCGGAGATCGCCTGGTGGCCGGGCGTCGAGGGCGTGATTTTCTTCCTGCCCTCGGTGGTGTGCGCGTTCGCCTGTGCTTGGCTCACCCAGGCCCTGTTTGGCATGCTCGCGTTCTGGTACGAACAGTCGATGGGCTTCTGGACGGCGTACTTCGCGATCTGGTCGCTCTGTGGCGGCTACTTCGTCCCGCTGGACCTCTTCCCCGACGCGCTGGTCGGCGTGGTGCGGGTCTTGCCGTTCTACTGCACACTCGGCGCGCCGATCGACATCCTGCTCGGCACCACCGGGCCCGGGACGCTCCTGCTCCAACTCGGGTGGGTGCTGGCGCTCGCGGTGCTCGCCCGCTTCACCTGGCGCGCGGGCATCCGGCGCTACGGCGCGGTGGGCGCCTAGTGTTCGGGGTTCCCCTGGCCCTGGCGCGGGTCACGCTGATGGCGGCCATGCAGTACCGCGCGAGTTTCGTCGCCGAGATGGCGGTGGGCGCGCTGGCGGCGGTGGGCGTGGCCATGCCGCTGTTCCTGGTCTACGCCAAGGTGCCCGAGGTGGCGGGGTGGACGATGGACGAGGCTCTCCTCGTCACCGCCTTCTTCCTCGCCTACAACGCGTTCGTGGCCGGGATCATCGAACCCAACCTGGGCGCGGTGGTCGACGGCGTGCGCAGCGGCGCGCTGGACTACATGCTCACCAAGCCGGTCGACGCGCAGCTACTCTTGTCGTTCCAGAAGGTCGCGCCCTCGGCGGTGTGGGAGTTGTTCGCGGCGGTGGGCGTGGGCGCCTACGCGCTGTCGCAGGTGCCGACGCCCAGCCCCGTCCAGGTGGTGTCGGCGCTCGCCATGCTCGTCGCGGGCATCGCGGCCTCCTACGGCCTCTGGTTGCTGGTCACCTGCACCAGCTTCTGGCTGGTCCGGGTCGACAACCTACGCTTCTTGCTCGGTGCCGTGACCGACGCGGGGCGCTGGCCTATCGGCGTGTACGCGGGTTGGGTGCGACTCGCGCTCACGACGGTGATCCCGGTCGCGCTGGTCACGAGCTACCCGGCGATGGCGCTGCTCGGGCGTCTGGATGCCCGGCTGGCGCTAGGCGCCGTGGGGACCGCCGTCGTGAGCCTGGTCGCGTCGCGGCTGGTGCTGAAGCGCGCCCTGGCCCACTACACCAGCGCCAGCTCGTAGGGGGGTTGCCCCGCGGGGTGCGGTGCATTAGCCGCCCGACCCCCTACGGAGTCACCATGTTTCTCGCTCTCGCGCTCCTCGGCTGCGCGCCCTCCGGCATCTGGATGCTCACCTTCCCCGGCTCCGAGAGCCGCACCAGCTCCGAGGACGAGGTGGTGGAAGTGTGCTCCACCGAACTCGAAGAAAATTTCAAGGACGGGTACTCCGCCGTGGAAGGCTCCAGCGGCAAGAGCGAGTGGGTGCAAACCCTCTACACCAAGACCTCCGGCTCGGTGATGTTCGTGGAGACCAAGCCCACCTCCGGCGGCGGCGCGGTGCTGGTGATGGCGGACGCGGTGTTCCCGGGCGTGGCAGGTGACGGCGGCTGGGTGTTCACGTGGGAGGTGGCGGACCACGTCGAGAGCACCAACGATCACGACGACGGCTACAGCTACTTCTATGGCAAGGACACCGTGAGCACGGTGGTGATCACCTTCAAGGAGTCGCTCACCGAGGGTGCCAGCGGCACCATCGGCGGCAACTCCGAGGCGTACATCCGCTGGGAAGAGTCCGACGAGTGGGACCCGGAAGAGACCAGCCCCCTCCTGGGCGACGTGGGCGTCATCCCTTCCGCCTCCTACCTGGTCTACAAGGAAGACGGTGAACTCTACCCCCAGGTCAACATGGCGGAAGAGAGCGACTGCGACGCCAGCGACTGTCACATCCAGATCTCCGAGTCCTGCCCGGCCGCCGAGAGCGAGTTCACCGCGCAGCGCGTCGAAGGCAACGACATGATCACCTACGACGCCTGGAAGGAGAACGCCGCGTCGTCTAGCGGCGGTGGCGTCGACACCGGTTTCTAGAGCCCCGGCCGCTCCGCCCTAGAGGATCGTCTTGCCCAGGGCGGACAGGATCAGCCACACCGCCAACTTCCCGGTGCGATTCTCGCTGTCGATCACCGGGTTGAGCTCGACCATCTCGACGCCGAGCACGCGCCGGGTCGCCGCGACCTTCTCGCAGATCAGGTGACTCTCGCGCAGGTTGAGCCCGCCCGGCACGGCGGTGCCCACGCCGGGCGCGTGCTGGGGGTCCACGCCGTCGAGGTCGAAGGAGAGGTGGATGCCCGCGGCGCCGTCGAGGCAGCGCTCGATGGCCTCGCGTGCACAGAGCGCGGTCCCTCTCTCGTCGAGTTCCGACATCGTGTACACGCGCAGTCCCGACTCGCGGACGAACGCCGACTCCCCGGCGTCGACGTCGCGAGCACCGATCACGCACACGTTGCGGGGATCCAGCGCCGGGGTCTCGCCGGCGAGGGCCACCAGCTCGCGGGGCCCGTGGCCCAGCAGCACGGCCAGCGGCATGCCGTGGATGTTGCCGGTGGGAGACGTACCCGGGGTGTTGACGTCGGTGTGGGCATCAACCCACAGCACGCCGACGCGTTGGCCCCGCTTCTTGTAGTGCCGCGCGATCCCGGAGATGGTCCCGATGGCCACCGAGTGGTCCCCCCCGAGCACCACTGGGAACCGCCCCTGGTCCAGCGCGGCCTCGACGCGGTCCGCCAACTTCCCGCAGACGCTGGTGATCTCGGCGAGGAAGCGCGCTTGGGTGTCGCCTACGTCGAGCATCTCTTGCGAGCGCACGCCCAGCGCGAAGGTGTCGATGACCTCGTGCCCCAGCGACTCTAGGCCCGGTTTGAGGCCCGCGAGGTGGATGGCGGATGGCCCCATGTCGACGCCTCGGCGGCCCGCGCCGAGGTCCATGTGGAGGTTGCCGATGACGATCTGGGACATGGGTGGGGCTTATTCCACCCGTAGCTCCAGGGGCTGCCACTCCGCCGTGCCATCGTCGTCGTTCCAGGAGAGCCCGGGCACGACCCGCGCGGGCTCGAAGCGCCGAGACTCGATGGTGGCGGCGCGCGGGTAGGTCAGGGCGCGGACGAGGTCCATCGCCCCGGCGAGCCCGCTGGAGGAGCGGCCCTGCGGCGCCGAGGGCAGCCGCACGCTGCTGCCGATGGTGCTCCGGTTCACGTGCAGGGCGCCGGTCCTGAGCTGCTCGCGGAGCTCCGCCAGGGCGGTGTTGTCGGGCCGGGTGAAGACGCTGGTGACCGGCCGGTACACCGCCCGGTTGTGCAGGTCGATCGCCTCGTCGATGTCGAGTGCTTTGTAGATGAGGAGAACGGGGCCGGGCGGCTCCTCGTTGAGGAACGGGGCGCCCTTGTCGTGATTCACCCGGTACACGCCCGGCGTGACGTAGTTCCCCCGGTGGCTCGAGAGTTCCAGCACGTCGCCGTCGAGGAGGGCCACGTGCCCCTTGGCGGTCAGGGCCCGGCAGTACCGACGGAACCGCGACCGGGAGGACTCGCTGGCCATGGGGCCCATGAACACGTTCTCGTCGGTGCCGTAGCCGATGCGCAGTCGCTGGGCGCGCCGCACGATCTCCGGTACCACCGCGTCCCAGGCGCGGCCCACCACGATGGCGCGGGCGGTGGAGTTCGGTCGCTGGCCGGCGCTGAGGAACGCGCCGACGACCAACTCGTACACCGCGCGCTCGGTGTTGGCGTCTTCGCAGACGATGGCCAGCCCCTTGCCGCCACACTGGTACACCGCCGACAGTTCCGGGCGTTCCACGGTCGCCCGGCGGATGTCACGGGCCACCTCGAAGGAGCCGGTGAACACCAGGGCGTCGAGACCCGGGTGGGACACCAGCCGCTGGCCCGTGGCGCTGCCTGGGCCCTGGACCAGGTTGAAGGTGCCCCGCGGCAGGCGGGCCCGGTCCCAGAGTTCGGCGATGCCCTGGCCCGACACCGGGGCGTACTTCGAGGGCTTCATCACCACGCCATTGCCGCCGAGGATCGCGGCTACGCTGCTCACCACGCCGTTGAAGAGCGGCATCGACGAGGGCTGCACCAGGGCGACCACGCCGCGCGGCACGTAGTCGCTGCGACCGGAGATGTCGTCCATCACGCGCGGGGCGATCAGCCCGAGCCCGTCGTCGAGGAAGGCGTCGACGGCGCGCACCGCGGCGGCGCCCTCCTGGCGGCACTCCCACAAGGGCCGCCCCGTCTCGCGGACGAGGTGCTGCGCCAGCGGCTCCACCGCTGCCGCCAAGGCCTCGCGGAACCGGCCGATCACGGCCGCGCGCTCCATCAGCCCCACGCGTCGCCACGCCCGCGTGCCGAGGGCCGCCGCCTCGACCGCGTCGTCGATGCTGCGTGCCGAGAAGGGGAAGCGGCCGAGCACGTCGCGCCGATCACCCGGGTTGGAGGCGTTGAGATAGCCGTCCACCTGTTCGGGCTTGACGAAGGACCCGTGGATGTAGTCGCCGCGACGCAGGATCCGCTCGTACGTGGGCGTCGGGGACGGCACGCCCGGAGTATAGCCCACGCGGTCGGCGGAAGGCTCGGGTGCCGATCTGACCCTAGCCGGCAGCCGGACGGACGACCTTGCCCCCGAGGTTGGTCCACGCCGCGATCCCGCCCTCCAAGCTGGTCGCGTTGAACAGGCCCCGGTCCCGCAACATCTGCGCGGCGGTGAGACTGCGCTTGCCCGAGGCGCAGTAGCAGATGATCTCGTTGTGGTTCTCGACCTCCTTCCAGCGTGCCTCGAGTTGCGACAGCGGGATCAGCACCGCCCCGGTGATCACGCCGCGGGCCGTCTCTTCCGGTTCGCGCACGTCGAGGAGGGTGACGGGTTCCCCCGCCTCCACGCGTTCCTTCACCTCCTGGCAGCCGGCGTCGAGGCGGGCCAGGGCGACACCATCGGCCACCGGGCCCTCGGAGCCCGCCGTGACGGCGACGGCCTTGGTCGCTTCCGGCTTCGGGGCCGGCGCTGCGGCCGGCGCCGCGGCCCGGGCGGCGGGGGCGGCACGGGGCGCGTGCGCCACCGGCGAGCGGCTGTCGTTGCTCCGGCCGCTGAGCTTGTCGACCATCTTCTCGGCGAGCTTCCCAAGTAGGCCCATGTTCACTCCACGATGAGGGGCGGCTTCGGCGCCGTCCACCCGTTGTTGTCGGCGTCGACGAGGACCGCGCTGGTGGCGGCCCAGGCGTAGCTCCCCGGCCACACGGCGGTGATGGGACGGGACGTGGCCGCGGCCACCACCACGTAGGCGGCGTCGGCGGCCGGCTCCAGGGCGAAGGTCGCCCGGCACCAGGTCGGGGCCAGTCCGCTGCAGTCCTCCGTGGCGACGAGGGTGTCGTTCTCGTAGAGCGACACCGTGTCGACCGGGATCCACGACGGCGCCAGTACGCGCACGGCCAACTCGCCCGGACCCACCACCTGCCCCGGCGCCCACTCGCCACCGAAACGCGCGTCGATGA
>CAYHRZ010000153.1:0-10417 GCA_964359125.1 uncultured Klebsiella sp.
CTCTTCCTATCGCCGACACCGTGCGCGTTCCGATGCCGCAGTTCTCCACCTGGATGGTCGTGGTAAAGTCGCCGCGGGCGGCGCGCCGCCCGTAGTCGAAGAAGTTGGGCCAGACGACGCCGCAGGCGTAGCGGGACAGCCCGCGGAGCTGTACGCGCCAGACCCCCCACTCGCTCCCTTCCGGGTCGTCGGGCAGCGGGGCCGTCTCCTGAGTCTGGGTGTCGTTGGACCAGATGGTGAGGAGCCCCTCGTAGTAGCCCTCCACCGTCGGCGCGAAGACGACGCCGAGTGGGACGGTGTCGGCGTCGGAGTTGGGGTCGTAGGCCTCGAGGTCGAGGCAGTCGGGCGTACCGTCGCCGTTGCCGTCGCAGAGTTCGCTCGCCCAGTAGCTGTCGTCGACGATGAACGCCGCTGCGTCGGCGCCTTCCGGGATGCTCACGTCCTCGGCGGTGATCTCGAAGATCCGGGGGGCGCCGTCGGCCCTCGAGAACAGGGGCACGGTGAACGGCTGCCGGTCGCCGGGGACCAGCGCCCCGGCGTCGACGTAGGTGAAGCTATCGACGACGCGTTCCTTCGGAATCGAGGTGTAGTCCAGACCGTCGCAGGCCAGGAGGAGGGCGAGCACCATTGCGCGCGGAGCATACGCTGCGGCGCCCCCGTTGATCAACCGTGGCGGGCCACCTGGTCGAGCGTCTCCTTGGTCTTGCGGTAGAGGAACCGGGCCTGCTGCCAGTTGTCGCCGATGCACACGACGCCCAACTTTCCAAATTCTGAGAGAGCGCCGATGAGGTGGAAGACGACCCCCCGCTCCGAAGACGAGTGGAAGTGCAACTCGTGCTCCACCGCGATGTCGACCAGGTCGCCGGGGCCGATGCCCTTGTAGGCGTCGGATCGCAGCGAGTCGGAGGCGTAGTAGTACTTGGGTCGGCCGGTCTGGCTGTAAAACAAGCCGTCTTCGGTGTTGTAGCTGCCGTCGGTGAGAAAGCGGAGGGTGAGGAACGGGTGCGTGGTGCCGCCCTTGCGCAGGTTGACCTCGATGGCGAAGTGCTTCCACTCGCCCCCGTCGCGAATCGAGACGAAGTCCGTCGCGAAACGCCCGATCACCCCCTTGCCCGCCAGCACCCGCGCGACCGCGAGGCCGGCTTCCTGCACCGAGAGCCGGTAGTCGTCGTCGGCCGGGAACGTGCAGCCGAGGAAGACTTGTCCGCCAGGGCCCCCGAGGACCTGGTCGTGCGTGCTGATGGCCATGGCCTGCCCTGCGGCGTTCACCCGGTTCTGCGAGGAGGGCGAGCGCTTCTCCGCGCCTTCCACGAAGGCCTCCACCACGCCCTGCATCTGCTTGAACTTCGCGTGGTAGCGCTCCCAGTGTTCCCCCTTGGCCTCGAAGCGCAGGGCCGGGAGTTGGCCCGCCACCCACCGTCGTAAGTCGGCGCCCGCCAGCCCCTCGGCGCCGTCGTAGTAGAACAGCGCGTTCCCCTCCCCAGAGAAGCCGTCGTTGAGCTTGACCACCGAGCGCCGGGCCGCCGGGTTCCGCTCCTTCAGCGCCGCCAGCGCTTCGGTGATGTCGGCCCCGTCGCGGAGGTCCTCGTAGCCGTCGGGACACAGCACCCCCGCCTCCCGGAACACCTTCCGGCAGCCCGACTTGGTGCCGAGGTTGTAGAGCGCGGGGTCGTTGGCGTAGAGGGGGATGCCCAGCTGCACCGCCAGCGTGCGTTCCAGGGGCGACGAGTTGAAGCACACGAGGTGGGCGCGGTCGTGGTCGACGATCGCCGCGCGGATGCGTTCCACCAGGCGAGGTCGCGCGAGGACCTTGGCGGTCAGCGGCTGCTTGGAGGCGTCGGCACAGTGCAGCAGCAGCAGGCGCTCGCGGGCGTGGGAACTCGGCACGCCGGTGAGCAGGTGCAGGAAGTAGTCGACGACGATCGGGTCCAGTTGCTGGCTGGTGACGAAGACCACCCGCGTGCGCGGCCGCCGAAGCAGCATCAGCATGTAGAGCATGCGCTCTTCGTAGTGGTGCACGCCGGTGACCTTCGCCAGTTCCTCCGGGTCCAGGGATAACGAGGGGACGACCACGACCGTTTGTGGTTCCAGCCGGCCGCGCGTGACCTCCGCGAAGAGCGGCGCCAACTTGGCCTGGAGCGCGTGGAACTGGACGATTTCTTCGGGGGAGCCGGGGGTCATGCTGCCGTAGAACGTAGCGCGTGAACCGGCGAGCGCTCACTCGAACAGCGACGCGAGTTCGTCGCCGGTGATGGCGCGAGCCAGCGCGTCCTCGTCCAGCGCCGCGCGAACGAGGTCGCGCTTGCGCTCCTGTAGGTCCAGGATGCGCTCCTCGACGGTGTTTTCCGCGACGAGCCGCACGGAGACCACGGGGCGAGTCTGCCCGATGCGGTGGGCGCGGTCGGTGGCCTGGTCTTCCACGGCGGGGTTCCACCAGGGGTCCAGGTGAAACACGTAGTCTGCGGCGGTCAGGTTCAGGCCGGTGCCGCCGGCCTTCAACGACAACAAGAAAACCGGTGGCCCGGAGGGGTCGTTGAACGCGGCCACCACGCCGGCGCGGTCGCGGGTGCTGCCGTCGAGGCGGAGGCTGTCCCAGCCGCGGGCGCGGAGCGCGGGTTCGACCAGGTCGAGCATCGATGTCCACTGCGAGAAGACGAGCGCGCGGTGGCCCTCGGCGATCACCTCGTCGAGCGTTTCCAGCAGCAACTCCAATTTCGACGAACGGGTGGCCTCGCTCCCCGGCAGTAGGCCCGGGTGGCAGGCTGCCTGGCGCATGCGCAGCAGCACTTCGAGGACGTGCAGGTAGCCTTTCCCGGCGATGGCGCGGCGGGCGTCGGCCACCGACAGGGTGCGCACCGCGTCGTACAGCGTGCGCTCCGACTCGCTGAGCGTGCAGCGCATCACCAGCGACGTGCGCTCGGGCAACTCCGGCGCCACTTGCTGCTTCGTGCGCCGCAAGACGAAGGGTCGAATGCGGCGGCGCAGGCCGTCGCGGGCCGAACGACTGCCCCCCTCGATGGGCGCGGCGAAGCGGTCGCGGAAACTGCGGCGGCTTCCGAGCAGGCCGGGATTCGCGACCTGCATGGCCGACCACAACTCGTCGAGGCGGTTCTCCACCGGCGTGCCGCTCACGCACAGGCGCAACGCCGCCGCGATGCTCCGCGCTGCCACCGCCGTCAGCGACTCCGGGTTCTTGATGGCCTGGGCCTCGTCGAAGAAGGCCGTCGTCCAGGCGCGGGCGCCCAGCAACTCGGCGTCGACACGGAGCGTGCCCCAGGTGGTGATCACCACGTCGCAGTCGGTCAGCTCGCGCCCCTGTCCATGGAAGACCGACACCCGGAGATCCGGGCGGAATCGCGCCGCCTCGGCCGCCCAGTTGTGGATCACGCTGGTTGGGGCCACCACGAGGTGTTGGCCGGGGCCCATGGCCGCGAGGCACTGCACGGTCTTGCCCAGGCCCATGTCGTCGGCGAGGATGCCGCCCATGCCGACGCTGCGGAGCCAGGCGATCCAGTCCACGCCGACCTGCTGGTAGGCGCGGAGGGTCCCGGTGAACCCGGGGGGCAGCGCCACCCTGGGGATGGCGGAAAAGTCGCCGGCGAGGGCGCGGAGCGCGTGCAGCGCCGGGGGAGGCGCGATGCCGAGTTCGTCCAAGGCCTGCAACGCCAGGGGGGCCTGGGCGCGGGTGATCTTGCCTCCACCTTCCTCCTGGGCGTCGAGCAACTCCGCGAGCACGGCGCCGTGGGCCTCGAGCCAGGCCCGGGGCACCGGACGCCAACCACCCGACAACAGCGGCACCAGGGCGTGGTGTTCGCGCCACGCGCGGACGAGGTCGTGGGCGTCCACGTTGCCGGAGAGCTGCACGGTGAACGTGTCGGTGCCCACGAGCGACACCTCGGGGTCCCCCTGCTCGCGCACCACCCGGAAGCTGGGCGCCGCGGCCAGGATCGCGTCGCGGGCCGGAGGCGGCAGCGCGTTGACCCACAATGCCGCCGTCGGCCCCTCGTTCTCCACCGGCACACCCACCGGCACGCCGCCGGCGAGGAGCCTCCGTTCGGCGTCGCGATCGCGCGTGGCGATGAAGCGCGTGTCGACGCGGCGAAGTTCACCGTGCTCCACCCGGGCGTAGGGCGGGTCGCCGTACACCACCCGCGCGAGCACCGACAGGCGCGTGCCGTCCGCCGCCACCTCCCAGGCCAGCCGGGGGGCCTCGGTCCGGGGTTGGGGGAGCCGCTGCGTGCGCAATTCCACGTCGCAGAGGGCGCGGAGCTCAGGGAGGAACTCCGTCACCAGGCGACCGGCCTCGCTGGGCGCGAACACCACGCCGTCGACCAGTCGCTGCCGCTGCCCGAGCTCCAGTCGGGTCTCGCCCAGGGGACGCAAGGTGTCCCCCATGCGGACGACGCCGTTGGCGAAGGCCTCGTCGATGCCTGGGCGCCGGACGAGGCGGACCTTCCAGCCCTCGCCGTCGTCGACGACGATCGCCACCGGCGTGACGGGGCGCGCGTCGCAGCGCAGCGGTTGACCGTCGAGGCTCACGTCGAGGCCGGCGAGCGCGGCGACCGCCCTAGCCGCGAGCCCGCGGGGCAGGTTGGGTCGCCCCCACTGTCCCAGCAAGAGGCGGTTGAGTTCTTGGTCGGCCGGGCGCCGCGGCACGCCCTCGGGCACCTCCCGGTCGAACACCAGCCCGGACGGGTCGCGGCGCAGGCGGTAGCGCACGGACAGCGCGGTCGTGACGGCCAAGAGGCCCTCTGCGAGGGCCACCGCCACCGCCGCGACATGACCGCAGGTGCCGTCGGCGCCGCAGTTGCACTCGTAGTCGTCGTCGCCGCACCACACCTCGAGGCCCTCGGTGCGACCGGGAACCTTGACGACGAAGGTGTCGGGGCCCGCGCGTGCCACTCCGCCCGCGCGGGCGTAGGCCACGCCACGCTCGTAGAGTGCCGGAGGACAGCGACGGCGGACGGTATCGAGCAGGGCCACGGGACCGGCGCCTATTCGGCAAGTGGGGCGCCGGGCTAGCTTCGCCGCGATGACACGCACGCGGGCACTCCTGCTTTTGCTGGTGGCGGGCCTCCTCGTCGTCCTCGGTCCGGGCGTCGTGCGCGACTGGTGGCGAATGTTGTACGTCCAGGGGCGGGTGGGGCCGCACAACGCCGCCGGCGCGGTGATCTTCGTGGTCCTCGACAACGTGCGGGCGGATCACACGTCGCTGTGCGGCTACCCCCGGCCCACGACCCCGAACTTGGACAAGTTGGCAGGCGGAGGCGTGCACAGCTGCCGCGCCTACGCGCCGGGCACCTGGACCCTGCCCTCGCACGCCTCGTACTTCACGGGGGTGCCGATGCTCGAGCACGGGGCGCACGACGTGCCCCTGGCGAACGACCAACTCGAGGGCGCGACGTACGCCCGGGGCACCGGCATTCCCATCCGCGGCCTCGACGAGCGGCTGCCCACGCTGGCCGAGCAGTTCGTGTCCCGGGGCTACCAGTCCGTGATCGTCAGCGGCAACCCGGTGCTGGGCCGGGGCAGTGGACTGCTGCGCGGTTTCCAGCACGGCGTGGTGCCGGCGCGATTCGGGGTGCTGGTGGAGAAGAACGCGGTGTCAGCGGTGGCGAACACCCTGCGCGACGAGTTGGACCCGCTCGGGGGGCCGCTGTTCCTCTTCCTGAACTTGGCCGAGGCCCACCAGCCCTGGAGCGCCGTTCCCGCCGACCTCGGTTGGGCGCCGCCGCGGCCAGCGCTGTCGTTCATGGGAGGCGGCGGCAACCAGCCCTGGGAGCGGTTCTACTCGGGCGAGATGGTCGAAGAGGAGCGGGCCGCGTTCTTGGCCAAGCTCACCGACGTCTACGACTACGGGATCTTCCGCGCCGACCGCTCGCTGGGGGTGATCCTGGACCACCTGCGCGCGACCGGTTGGTGCGCCGAGGACTGTCGGGTGGTGGTCACCTCCGACCACGGCGAGTTGCTGGGCGAACATGGGCTGATCGACCACGGTTTCTACCCGTGGGAGGCAAACGCCCGGGTGCCGGTGGTGGCGGCGGGGGTGTCGGCCCCGTCGCTGCCGACGCCGATGAGCGGGGTTGCGGTGCACGAGCTGGTGTGGTCCGGTGGCCTGCCCAGCACCACGCCGTCGGTGACGCAGGCGGCGTTCGGTCACCCTCACCGCGCCCGCGCCACCGGCGGGAAGTTCTACGCCGACCGGATGGCCGCCTACTGGGTTGGGAACCAGAAGTGGGTGTGGCAGGGCAGCCTGCTCGCGCGCTTCGACCTCGACGCCGACCCGGGCGAGTCGATGCCCTTGCCCGTGGAGCCGGAGCCCAGGCCGTTCAGCGCCCTGCGGCAAGTCGTCCACGACTACGTGGCGACCGGTTCGGCCGACGAAGAGCTTCGCAAACAGCTCGAAGCCGCAGGCTACCTGGAGGGCGTCGAGGCCCCTCCCGCCGAGCCGGGCTTGTAGGTCACTCCGATCTCGATGTAGACTGGGGTGATCTGGGAGCGGTGCGCATGGCCAGTTTCGCGTACGAGGGCAAGACCGCCGCCGGTGAGGTGCGGAAGGGGCGCATCGACGCGGCCGACGAGACCGCCGCCCGGAGCAAGCTCCGCGACATGCGCATCACGCCGTCGAGCGTGACGGAGAGCAAGGGCGGGATCCAGATCAACCTCAATCTCCCGACGCCGTCGTTCCTCAAGCCCTCCGTGAAGCTGAGGGACTTGGTGATTTTCTCCCGGCAGTTCGCCACGATGATCGACTCGGGTCTGCCGCTGGTGCAGTGTCTCGAAATCTTGTCCTCACAGGCTGAGAATCCCACGCTGCGCGACCAGCTCAAGGTCATCAAGGAAAAGGTCGAGAGCGGCAACACCTTCGCCGAGGCGCTCAAGACCTACCCCAACACCTTCGACGACCTGTACGTGAACCTCGTCGCCGCCGGCGAGGTGGGCGGCATGCTCGACACGATCATGAACCGGCTGGCGGCCTACCTCGAGAAAAACCAGAAGTTGATCCGGCAGGTCAAGGGTGCGATGACCTACCCGATCATCGTCATCGGCGTGGCCACGCTGGTCATCGCCATCCTGCTCACCAAGGTGGTGCCCCAGTTCGAAGACATGTTCGCGGACTTCGGCGCGGCGTTGCCGGCCCCCACGCAGTTCGTGATCAACCTGTCGAAGTGGCTCACGGCCAACATCGGCTACATGATCATCGCGGGCATCGGCATCAGCATCGCCTTCCGCGCGGTGCTCAAGACGGAGCGGGGCCTCTGGGTGTTCCACTCGATCTTGCTGAAGTTGCCGGTTTTCGGCGACGTCATCATCAAGGTGGCGGTGGCGCGGTTCTGCCGCACGCTGAGCACGATGTTGTCGTCGGGCGTGCCCATCCTCGAGGCGCTCGACATCTGCTCGCGCACGGCCGGCAACAAGGTGGTGGAGAAGGCCATCCAAGGGGCGAGTCGGAGTATCAGCGAGGGTCGCACGATCGCGGAGCCGCTCCAGGAGTCGGGCGTTTTCCCGGCGATGGTGTGCCAGATGGTGGGGGTCGGCGAGGCCACGGGCGCGCTCGACGTGATGTTGCAGAAGATCGCCGACTTCTACGACGACGAGGTGGACCAGGCGGTCGAGGCCATGACCAGCGCCCTGGAACCGATGATCATGGCCTTCCTGGGGGTGGTCGTCGGCGGGTTGGTGATCGCCATGTACATGCCGATCTTCGAGATGGCCGGCAAGATCAGCTAGCGACGCGATCGCGCGGCCGATCCGAACCGTTGGGCGGCGCGTATTCTGCGCGATACCTGTGCTTGCGCCAACCTCAACCTGGAGCGTCCGTCCATGCTTTCTGCACTCATCCTCCCCCTGGTTCTCACCGGCTGCACCGAGGCCGAGATCTGCGAGTTGGTGGGCTCGTACACCGGCACCTTCAGCGGCGACGCGGAGGGCAACGTCGACATCGAGGTCACCGACGCCGACGGCGTGACGCTGATCGACGTGACCATCCAGAACGACGACGTGGCCGCGCTGGGCACTGGCGAGGTCACCTGCGAAGACGGCGCCTTCGCAGTCGACCTCGAGACGGACCTGGGCGAGGCCCTGGGCACCCTCGACGGCGCACTGGCCGAGGGCAGTGGCGACGGGACGTGGGAGTTTACCGCCACCGACCTCCAAGGCCTCTCGGGCACCTGGCAGGTCGCGCAGTAGCCGGCGCCGGCGCCGGCAGTCGGGGTTCACTGCGGCGGCGGTCGCGCTAGGTTCCGGCCGCCGCGATGACCCCTCGCCTCCAGCGCTACAGTGTGTTCCGGTTCCTGGTGGCCCTCGCCATCCTGGGCTCGGCCATCGGCCTGGTGGCCCAGGGCGACTGGGACCTGGGGCCGCGGTCGGCCAGCTTCTTGCGGCTGGTGGCGGTGCAGCTGCTCGTGCTGGTCGTTACGACGCTCTGGGCGCGCTTTCGCCCTGTCAACCCGACATATATCTACGTACAGCTCGCGGTCGACGTGGTCGGCGCGTCGTTGTTGTCCGCCTGGACGGGCGGCTCGAGTTCCCTGCTGACCTTCCTGTACTTCCCGACGATCGCGGCCGGGGCGTACCTTCTCGGGCGGACGGCGGCACTGACGGCGGCGGGCATGTCGGCGGCGGCGCTGGTGGTGGTGGCGTTCACCGTGGGCCCGGGCGACGACGTCGCGCCCGAGTTGGCGTACTGGGAAACGGGTTTCCGCCTGCTCTCGTTCTTCCTGGTGGCGATCCTGACGGGACAACTCGCGGAGTCGCTGGAGGAGGCGGGACAGGCGCTGCGCGCGCAGCGGGTGGCGTCCGAGACGGTGATCGAGCGGGTCCGAGCGGGCGTGATGACCGCCGACGCTGACGACACCGTGGTGGGCGTGAACCCCTCGGGGCGCCTCCTCGTAGGCGACGTCGTTGGCAAGCGGTTGGCGGAGGTGTTCACCGGCGCGATCCACCACCGCGCCTGGGAAGAGGCCCGTCCCGACGGTCGACACTGGGTGTGCAGCCAGGCCGGGCTCCCCGACGGCGGGCGGGTGGTGGTGCTGGAAGACGTCACCGAGTTGTGGGAGATGCGCGAGCGGGCCCAGCGCGACGAGCGGTTCGTCGCCGTGGGCAAGCTCTCCGCCAGCCTGGCGCACGAGATTCGAAACCCGCTGGCGGCGCTGTCGGGCACCCTGCAACTGCTCAGGGAGGAGCGCCGTTCCCGTGAGATCGACGTGGCGCTCGGCGAGGCGGAGCGGCTCAATCGCCTCGTGGAGGAGTTTCTCCAGGCGGCCCGCGCGCCCACCCTTCGTCGTGAGCGCGCGGAGGTAGGCGAGTTGGCCCGTAGCTCCGCCGAGGCCTTTCGAGTCGACCCCCGGTTTCACGGGGCGGTGTCGCTGGAACTGGACCTGCTGCCCGTCGTCGCCCTCGTCGACGTGGATCGCGTGAGGCAGGTGGTTTGGAACCTCTTGCTCAACGCTGCCCAGGCCATGCCGGAGGGCGGTCCCATCCTGCTGCGCGTGGCCCCATCGCCTGCGGGGGGCGTGGCCCTCGACGTGGAAGACCGTGGGGTGGGGATACCCGAGCCAGATCGGACGAAGATCTTCGACCCGTTCTACACCCGTCGCTCGGGGGGCACGGGCCTGGGTCTGGCCCTGGTCGAGCAGGTGGTGCGCGGCCACGGCGGCACCGTCGACGTGTGGGCTCGCGAGGGCGGAGGCACGACATTCCGGGTTTGGTTACCGAGTGGTGAGGTATAGATGGGTCGCGACAAGATTCTAATCATCGACGACGAGCCCTCGCTGCGGGAGGTGCTCGCCATGGTCCTCGGCCGAGCCGGCTACGACGTCCGGGAGGCCGCGAGCGGGGAAGCGGGCCTGGCGATGTTCGACCGTTGGCGTCCCGACCTCGTGGTCACGGACCTCACGATGCCCGGCATCGACGGCCTCGAGGTGCTGCGGCAGGTCAAGGTTCGCAGCACGCAGGCGAGCCGCGACGTCCCGGTCATCCTGGTCACCGCCTACGCCAGCACCGCGAGCGCCGTGGCGGCGATGAAGGAGGGCGCCTTCGACTACGTGGCCAAGCCCTTCCAGAACGACGAACTCCGGCTCCTCGTGGCGAAGGCGCTGGCCATGCGCAAGCTGGAGGAGGAGAACGCTCGCCTGCGCGCCGCCCTGGGCGACCGCTATGGCTTCGCGCAGCTGGTGGGCACCTCGCCGCGCATGCAGGAGGTGTACACCCTGGTGCGGAGGGTGATGGGTACGCGGATCAACTGCTTGGTGTGCGGCGAGTCGGGGACCGGGAAGGAGTTGATCGCGCGCAGCATCCACTACGGCAGTGAGCGGCGTGACGGCCCCTTCGTGCCGGTCAACTGCGGCGCGATTCCCGAGACCCTCTTCGAGAGCGAGTTGTTTGGCTACAAGAAGGGGGCGTTCACCGGCGCGGC
>CAYHRZ010000154.1:0-10331 GCA_964359125.1 uncultured Klebsiella sp.
CTACCTCAAACTCGACGACGTCGACGTGCTGCCGGTCCGCTTGCCCGAAGTGTTCCGCGGGTTGGTGCGCTAAGCTGCCGCCATGCGACTCACCGCCCTGGCGCTTCTCGCCCTCCCCGCCTGCGACCAAGACCGCTACCTCTGCGGGCCCGGGACCCACGTGGAAGGCGAGTGGTGCGTCGTCGACGACGAGGACCCCCGCCCCGACACCGACGACACCGACGACACAGACGACACCGGCGACGGCGGCACCGACAGCGGTCGCGACGACTCCGCCACCGACACCGGCGACGACACCGGCAGCGCGGAACCGGCCCGCCTGGTCATCAACGAGTTCATGGCCAGCAACGACACCCGGGTGAGCGACGAGGCCGGGGAGTTCGACGACTGGCTCGAGATCTACAACGCCGGGGGACAGGCGATGCCGCTCGACGCGGTCAGCCTCACCGACGACACCGAGACCCTGGATCTCTACACCTTCCCCGCGGGGAGTTCCCTGGGCCCGGGCGAGTGGACCTTCGTCTGGTGCGACCAGCAGACCGACCAGGGCGACAACCACGCCAACTTCACCCTCCAGTCGGCGGGCGACCGGGTGCTCCTGGTCCGCGACCCCCTCGGCGACGCCGAGGTGCTCGACGACGTGCAGTGGACCGACATGGCGACCGAGGTCGCGGCCGCCCGCTACCCGGACGGTTCCTCGAGTTGGGTGGAAACCGAAAACGTCACGCCTGGCGCGGCCAACCAGGAGTGAGCACGCCGATCCTCGCGGTCGCCACGCTGGTAGCCTTCGCCTACCTCTCCTTTCGCCTGTGGTGGCTGGGCCACCTCGTTCGCCGACTGGAAGCGCGGCTGCGGGCGTACGAACTAGTGCTGCGGATCCCAGAGATCGACATTGCCAGCGGGAAGTTGCCCCCGCCGGCTGCGGCGCGCCACCCGGGCGCCGCGCCGCCCTTGGGGACCGCGCCGCCGCCAGCCGGGGACGACTGGCGCGAGGAGGTGGCAAGGGCAGCCCGGGCGGGCCGACGCGTCGAGGCCGTGATCCTCTACCGCAAGCACACCGGCGCCGGCCTCGCCGAGGCCGTGGAGGAAGTCAAGCGCCTCCGCGCGGCGGACTGAGGCGCCTCACCGGGCGGCAGCCCCCCCGGGCGTGATAGCCGCCGGCCTCCCGGGAGCCGACCATGCGCGTACTCCTCGCCTTCTCCGGCGGGCTCGACACGTCCTACCTGCTGCGTCGCCTCGTCAAGGAAGGGCACGAGGTCGTGGCCGTCACCGTCGACACCGGTGGCCTCGACGACGATGAACGCGCTCGCCTCACGACGAAGGCGCGCGACCTCGGCGCCACCCACTACCGCCTCGTCGACGCCCGCCAGCGCGTGTACACCCAGCACATCGCCTGGCTGGTGAAGGCCAACGTGCGCCGGGGCGGCGTGTACCCGCTCTGCGTGGGGGCCGAGCGGGTCGTCCAGGCGCAGGTCGTGGCCGAGTTGGCCCGCGAGTGGAAAGCCGACGCGGTGTGCCACGGCAGCACCGGCGCCGGCAACGACCAGATCCGCTTCGACGTGGCGATCCGCACGCTGTTGCCCGGGGCGGAGATCCTCACCCCCATCCGCGACGAGCGCATCAGCCGCGAGACGAGCGCGGCGTTCCTCGGCAGCGAGGGGTTCCCGGTGTCGGCCGAGCGCCGCGACTACTCGATCAACCAGGGGCTGTGGGGGGTCACCATCGGCGGCCGGGAAACGCACGACGCCTGGCAGTACCTGCCCGAGGCGGCCTGGCCCACCACCGCCACGCCCTCGTCGGCGCCGGCCAGCGGCGAGGACGTGGTCCTCCACTTCGAGCGCGGAGAGGTGGAGGGCGGCCTCGACACGGTGGAGCGACTCAACGTGCTCGGTGCCGCCCACGGGGTCGGCCGGGGCATGCACCTCGGCGACACGATCATCGGCATCAAGGGGCGCATCGCCTTCGAGGCGCCCGCCGCGGCGATCCTGATCGACGCGCACCGCGAGCTGGAAAAACTGGTGCTCACCCGCCTGCAGTTGGTCCAGAAGGAGCACCTCGGCGCGCTGTACGGCGCCTACCTGCACGAGGGCCTGTACTTCGACCCGGTCATGCGCGACCTCGAGGCCTTCCTGGAGAGCACCCAGACCACCGTCACCGGCGACGTGCGGGTGCACCTGGAGCAGGGACGCGTGGAGGTCCACGGCGTGCGCTCGCCGCACTCGCTGATGGACGCCCGCGTGGGCCGCTACGGGGAAGAAAACACCCTGTGGTCCAACGCCGATGCCCGCGGTTTCTGCGCGGTCTACGGCCTCCAGGGCGTCCTCGCCGCCCGCGCGAGGACGCCGTGAAGGTCCTCCTCAACAAGATCGCCTCCGGCACGCGAAACTGCAAGTTGGCGCGCGAGGTCACCCTGTCCCCCAACGTCGTGGCCGAGGAAGGCTCGGTGCTCGCCGTCCGCGCCCTCGACCGGAAGGCGGTCTACAACGAGATCGAGGACGTGCACGGCCGGATGGCCACGGTGAACGAGGGCGACATCGTAGCCGGCGTGCTCGGGGAGCGCCGCGCGCTCCACGGCTACACCGGGGTGGTGCCGAGCCGCATCGCCGTGGGCGACACCCTCCACCTGCTCAACCTCGGCGGCGTCATCGGGCAGTGTACCTCCTACAATCCCGACGTTGGCCCGGCATGCCGCGTCGAGGTCCTCGGCCAGGTGCTCACCTTCCCCCACCTCGGCGAGCGGCGGGGCGTGCCGGCGAGCATCCGGACCAACGCCTTGCCCACGGCGGAGGTGGTCACCGAGAGCGTGCCGATCGTCGCCATCTCCGGGACGTGCATGAACGCCGGGAAAACCTACGCGGCCTGCGAGATCATCCGGGGACTCACCCGGCGGGGCTTCGTGGTGGGCGCGGCCAAGCTCACCGGCGTGTCGCTGCGTCGCGACACGTTGAAGATGGAGGACGTGGGCGCCGTGCGCGCGCTGTCGTTCAACGACGCCGGGACGGTGTCGACCAAGGCCGGGACCGCGCTCCCGGTGGCCCGGGGACTGGTCAAGGCGCTGAACGAGCCAGGCCGAGGCAGCCGGGTCGACGTGATCGTGGTGGAGCTGGGCGACGGCATCATGGGCGAGTACGGCGTCCAGGAGATCCTCCGCGCGGGCGACCTGATGGCGCTGACGAAGGTTCACGTGATGTGCGCCAACGACCCCGTCGGCGCCTGGGGCGCAGCCTGGCACTTCAAGGAGGACCTCGGCCTGAAGTTGTCGTGCATCTCCGGCCCGGCCACCGACAACGCCGTCGGGCGCGCGTTCGTGGAGGACCAACTGGGGCTCCCGGCGATCAACGCGCGCACCCAGGGCGACGGGATCGCCGCCTTCGTCGCCCGGATCCTCCGACCTGGCGCCGCCGGTGAGTGACCGCCTGCGCGCGGTGGTGGTGGGGGCCTCCGGCTACACCGGCGCCGAGTGCCTCCGGTGGTTGGTCACGCACCCCGGCGTGCAGGTGGTGGGCGCGACGTCGCAGAAACACGCCGGGAAGTTCCTCCCCGACGTGTGGCCCCAGTTCACCGGCTACCCGGTCCCGCTGAGCACCGAGCCCCCCGAGGCCGACGCCTACTTCCTCTGTTTGCCGCACGGCGAGGCCGCGAAGTTGGCGCCGGCGTTGCCCGCGCAGGCGATCGTCATCGACCTCTCGGGCGACCACCGGCTCCCGGAACCGCTGCACAGCCAGCACTACGGTTTCGCCCGCGACGCCGGGCCCTGGCCCTACGGGCTGCCGGAGTTGGGCGTGGGCCGCGTGCTGGGCCAGAAGCGCATCGCCAACCCGGGCTGCTTCGCCACCGCCCTCGCGCTGGCACTCTTGCCGCTGGGCGGCAAGGTTTCCGGGCGGGTGTCGGCGGTGGGGGTCACCGGCTCCACGGGCAGTGGGGCCACGCCCTCGGGGACCACCCACCACCCCCTGCGGGCGGAGAACCTCCGCTCTTACAAGGTGCTCTCCCACCAGCACGTCCCAGAAGTGGAGATGGCGGTGGGCGGCATCACGCTAGACTTCGTACCCACCTCGGGGCCGTTTCGCCGGGGCATCCTCGTCACCTACGTCTTGCCCCTCGTCCCCGCCTCGCTGTGGTTCGACTTCTACGCGGGCAACCCGCTCGTCCGCGTGCTCACCGAACCGCCGGAGTTGCTCCACGTGCTCGGGACCCCGCGCGCCGACGTGGGCGTGATCGAGGGCGACGGCGTGACCGTGGTGCAGTGCGCCATCGACAACCTCGGCCGGGGCGCGGGCAGCCAGGCCGTGGCCAACCTCAACCTCAGCATGGGCTGGGCCTACGACTGTGGGCTCCGCGGCGTGGGAGCCGTACCGTGAGCACCACCTGGCACGACGAAGCCACCCTCGACGAGTTGGTGGGCGACCCTGGACCGGAAGGCGACTGGCAGCTTGCCACCTACGACAAGCTCCCGCTCACGCTGGTCCGCGGCCTCGGCAGCGAGGTGTGGGACAGCGACGGGCGCGCCTACTGGGACTTCTACGGCGGGCACGCGGTGTGCCTGGTCGGCCACTGTCACCCGACGTGGCAACGCGTCGTGGCGGAGCAGGCCCAGCGGCTGGTGTTCTACTCCAACGTCGTCCACAGCCCCGTCCGGGCCGCCGCCTGCCGGGCGATTGTCGAGTTCGCGCCCCCGAACCTGTCACGGGTGTTCTTGTCGAACAGCGGCGCCGAGGCCAACGAGACCGCGCTGAAGTTGGCGCGGCACCACACGGGTCGCGGCGAGGTGGTGGCCTTCGACGGCAGCTTCCACGGGCGCACCCTCGGCGCCCTGGCGGTCACCCACTCCGCGAAGTACCGGCACTACGCGCGGCCGGAGTACGGGCACACCCGCTTCGCGCCCTGGGGGGAGGTCCCGGAACTCGACGACAACGTCGCCGCCGTGATCCTCGAACCGGTACAGAGCCTCGCGGGCATGCGCACCGCCTCCGCGGCGTTCATACAGGGGCTGCGCGCGGCCTGTGACCGGGCGGGTGCGCTCTTGATCCTCGACGAGGTCCAGACCGCCTGGGGGCGCCTGGGGAGCAACTTCGCGGCCGATCACCTCGGCGTGCGTGCCGACATCGTCACGTCGGCGAAGTCGGCCGCCGGCGGCTTCCCCGTGGGCGTCACCCTCGTCGACGACACGATCGCCCGCGCGGTCAAACCCGGCGACCAGGGCACCACCTTCGGCGCCGGTCCCCTGGCCTGCGCGGCCATCCTCGCCACCCACCACGTCATCGCGGCCGAGGGCCTCGTGGCCCGTGCCCGCGAGGTGGAAGCCCGCGTGCGCGCCGGGTTCGCAGGCGAAGTGCGTGGCGCGGGCTGCCTTCTCGGCCTGTGTTTCGACGCGCCCGTCAAGCCCCGCGTCGCCGCCCTGCGCGAGCGCGGCTTCATCGTCGGCGGCAGCGACGACCCCCAGGTGATGCGGCTGATGCCCCCCCTCAACGTCCCCTTCCACGCGGTCGACGCCCTCCTCGACGCCACCCGGAGCCTTCAATGACCCCCACCCTCGACACCCGCCTCCACGACGCCGTTGCCCGTGTGCGCCAACACTGGCGGGGCACGCGCTTCATGGACGGCCTCGAGCCCGGCGTCGAGGGCACGCAGGCGCTGCTCGACGTGGCGCGGATCTACCGGGCGAACCGGCTGGACATCGGCCGCATGCGCCTGTTGCAGGGCCGCGCGGTGGCGGGCCTGTTCTTCGACCCCTCGCTGCGCACCCACACCTCCATGGAAGTTGCCGCGGGGCGACTGGGCGCCCACTTCGTGCACCTGGTGGGGGGACAAGACACGTGGAAGATGGAGTTCGACGAGGGCGCGGTGATGGACGGCGCCGCCGCCGAGCACGTGAAAGAGGCGGCGCCGGTGTTGTCGTCGTATGCCGACGTGCTCGCCGTCCGGGCCTTCCCCAAGCACGGCGGCCGCGACGAGACCGTCATCCGCGCCTTCGCCCGCTACGCCGGCGCGCCGCTGATCAACCTCGAGAGCGCGCTGGCCCACCCCTGCCAGGGACTGGCCGACATGCTCACCCTGGCCGACCTCGGCGGCGGCAACTTCCGGGGAAAGAAGGTGTGTCTCACGTGGGCGCCGCATCCCAAGCCCCTGCCCCAGGCCGTGCCGCTCTCGGTGGTGCGCGCCGCCATCCTCGGCGGGGCCGACCTGCACGTGGCCAACCCCGAGGGCTTCGACCTCGACGACGAGGAGATCGAGCGGGCGCGCTCCTTCTGCGCCGACACCGGCGCCTCGTTCACGCAGACGCGGGACCAGGGCGCGGCGACCGCCGGGGCGCTGGCGGTGTACGGCAAGGGGTGGGGGGCCCGGGACCATGACGAGCACGCCGGCCTGGCCGCAGCGCACGCCAACTGGACCGTGGGCGACGCGCAGATGGCCACCGCCACGGCGTTCTTGCACTGCCTCCCCGTCCGGCGCAACGTGATCGTCACCGACAGCGTGCTCGACGGGCCCAAGTCGCGGGTGATCCCCCAGGCCGCGAACCGCGAGCCGGTGCAGGCCGCGGTGCTGTTGAGTTGGATGCTCTGAGCTACGCGGGCCGGTCCGGCCGCCACGTCTCCACCATGTGGATGTAGTTGGCCCGCTCGTAGCCGGACGGGTCGGGGCACCGGGAGAGGTCCATGCAGCCCCGGAGCTGGTCGATACGTTCGTAGCCGTTCTCGACCATCCAAGCTTCCACGCCGAGGCGAACCTCGGCGAGGCGGGAAGGGCCATGACGTAGGAGCGCCGACACCATCTGTACCGCGCCCGCCCCAGCCATCAGGGCCTGGACGGCGTCGAGCGTGGTGTGCACGCCCCCCGACACCGCCAGGGACCCCCGGAACTGCGGCGCGAGGATCGCCAGCCAACGTAGGCGCATCGCGAGCTCGGAGGAGTCGGAGAGGTGCAGCACCCGTTGCACCTCGAGCGCCTGCGGGTCTATCGCCGGCTGGAAGAGGCGGTTTAAGAGCACCAGTCCCGCGGCCCCGGCCCGGGACGCGGCGGCGGCGAAGTGGGCGAGCGAACTGTAGAAGGGGCTGATCTTCAGCGCCACCGGCACGGTGACCACCGCCACCACCGCCGAGAGTAGCTCGAGCGTCGCTTCCTCGACGCCAGCGCCGCTGTGCTCAGGGTCCGCCGCCACCGCGTAGACGTTGAGCTCGATGGCGTCGGCCCCGGCCTGCTCCATCCGCCGCGCGTGGTGGATCCAGCCGGCCCGGGTCGTCCCGTTGAGCGAGGCAATCACCGGGACGGCCACCGCCGCCTTCACCCGGCGCAGGTGTTCGAGGTAGGCGTCCGGGGCGAGGTGGTAGGTGCTGGCGTCGGGGAGGAATCCTCGCGCCTCGGGCGAGAGCCCGTCGAGGAAGTCGACGAAGCGCCACCGGCTGTTCGCCTCCTGGGCAATCTGCTCCTCGAACAACGACCTCATCACGATGGCGGCGGCGCCAGCGTCCTCGAGGCGGCGCACCGTGTCGAGGTCGTCGGCCAGGGGGGAGGCCCCGGCGAAGAAGGGGTGCACGAGTTGGAGCCCCAGGTAGTTGGTGCGTAGGTCCATCTCAGGCCTCCGAGGGGGGTGGGTTCGCGTCGGGGATCTCCGCCACCTGGGGGATCACCACCTTCGAGAGTTGTTCGTACACCGCGTACCGGCGATCCGCGTCGGTTTGTGCCCAACTCAACAGCTGCCGGTAGCGCTCGGGACCGTGGGCGGCGGCGATGCGGAAACGCGCCTCCTGGCGCATGTAGTCGGCCACGCGGAGCTTGGGCGGGCCGGAGTCGAGCTTCAGTGGGGGCTCGCCCGCGGCGATGCGGCGCGGGTCGAAGCGGTAAAGTGGCCACACCGCCGCGTCGACCGCCCGCTTCTGCTGGTCGAGGCCGGCGGCCAGGTCGTAGCCGTGCGCGATGCAGTGACTGTAGGCAATCACCAGCGACGGGCCGCGGTAGGACTCGGCCTCCTGCAGGGCCCGCAGGGTCTGCTGGTCCTTCGCCCCGAAGGCTACGCGCGCCACGTAGGCGGTGCCGTAGCCCATCGCCATCAGCCCGAGGTCTTTCTTCGCGCTTGCCTTGCCTGCGGCCGCGAACTTGGCGGCTGCGCCGATCGGCGTGGCCTTGGACTGCTGTCCCCCGGTGTTGCTGTACACCTCGGTGTCGAGCACGAGCACGTTGACGTCGCGCCCCGAGGCGAGCACGTGGTCGAGCCCGCCGAAGCCGATGTCGTAGGCCCAGCCGTCACCGCCGACGATCCAGACGGTCCGCCGGACCAGCGCGTCGGCCAGCGCGGCCAGGTGACGGTGGTTCGCCAGCGTCGGGTCGAGGCGCGCACGGAGGAGGAGAACCCTCTCCCGCTGCTCGGCCACCCCCGCGTCGGTGGACTGGTCGGCGCCCAGGAGGGCTTCGACGAGGTCCGCTCCGACCACGCCCGCGCACCCCGCCAGCAGGTGCGCGGCCCGGTCGCGCTGCGCGTCGAGGCCGAGCCGCATGCCGAAGCCGAACTCCGCGTTGTCTTCGAAGAGGGAGTTGGACCACGCCGGGCCGCGGCCGTCGGCGTTGCAGGTGTAGGGCGTCGTGGGGAGATTGCCACCGTAGATGGAAGAGCAACCCGTTGCATTGGCGATGAGGAGGCGATCACCGTAGAGTTGGGTGAGCAGCTTGATGTAGGGCGTCTCCCCGCAGCCGGCGCAGGCTCCGGAGAACTCGAAGAGCGGTGTCAAGAACTGGCTGGTCTTGACGTCGAGCCGCGAGCGGTCGGGCTCGATCGCAGGCAGTGACTGGAAGAACTCGAAGCCGAGGGCGGCCGCGTCGTGGACGGGGCCCACGGGCACCATCTCCAGCGCCTTGTGCCGGGGGTTGGAGCGATCCTTGGCCGGGCACACCTCCACGCACAAGCGACAACCCGTGCAGTCGTCCGGCGCGACGGCGATGCTGTACGACACCCCCGGGTTGCCGGGAGCCTTGTAGGCCATCGCGCGGAACCCGTCCGGTGCGCTGCTACCGGCCGGCTCGGGGAAGATGCTCGCGCGGATGGCCGCGTGGGGGCACACGAAGGCACACTTGTTGCACTGGATGCAGATGGAGGGATCCCAGGAAGGAATCTCCGCCGCAACCGCGCGCTTCTCCCAGCGCGCCGTGCCAGTCGGCCAGGTGCCATCGGGGGGGAAGGCCGAAACGGGCAGCCGGTCGCCCTGGTCGGCGAGCATCACCGCCGTCACCCGCTGCACGAAGTCGGGCGCGTGCGCGGGGACCAGCGGCGGGCGCGAGCGGGTCGACGTGGCCACGCCGGGATGCTCCACCGGGGCCAGCGCGGCGAGCGTCGCATCGATCGCCGCGAGGTTCCGAGCAACGATCTCCCCGCCTTTGCGGCCGTAACTCCGTTCGATGGACGACTTGACGTGCTCGATGGCTTCGTCCCTGGGCAAGACGCCGGAGAGCGCGAAGAAGCACACTTGCATAACGATGTTGATCCGGCCACCCAGCCCATGCGCCCGCGCCACGCGCTGTGCGTCGATCGCGTACAGGCGGAGGCCCCGTTCCACCACGGTGTCTTGGACCTCCCGCGGCAACCGCGACCACACCTCGCCGGGCGCACAGGGCGCGTTGACCAGCACCGTCGCACCCGTGGCCGCCACGTCCAGCACGTCGAGGCGGTCGAGGAACCCGAACTGGTGCACCCCCACGAACTGCGCCCGTCGAACGAGGTAGCTGGACCTGATCGGCCCGGGACCGAAACGGAGGTGGGAGGTGGTGGTGGCGCCCGACTTCTTGCTGTCGTACACGAAGTAGCCCTGGGCGGCGTGCTCCGTGGTCTCGCCGATGATCTTCACGGTGTTCTTGTTGGCCCCCACCGTGCCGTCGGCACCCAGACCGTAGAACACCGCCTCCACGCGCCCCGGGAAAGCGAGGTGAAACTCACGGTCCCACGCCAACGAGGTGCCGCTCACGTCGTCGACGATGCCCACGGTGAAGTGGTTGCGCGGCCGCGCCGCCGCGAGGTTGTCGAACACCGCTCGCACCATGGCGGGGTCGAAGGCCTTCGACGACAGCCCGAACCGGCCCCCGACGACGACGGTAGGCACACTTGCCCCGGCGGTCCGGGCCTCGGCGAGCGCGGTCACCACGTCCTGGTAGAGCGGCTCCCCGGGCGCCCCGGGCTCCTTGGTGCGGTCCAGCACCGCCACGGCGCGGGTGCTCGCCGGGAGCGCCGCGAGAAAGGCCTCGGCCGCGAAAGGCCGGTACAGGCGAACCTTGACGACGCCGACCTTCTCGCCACGCTCGACGAGCCAGTCCACCGCCTCGTGCGTCACCTCGGCACCGGAACCCAT
>CAYHRZ010000155.1:0-6583 GCA_964359125.1 uncultured Klebsiella sp.
CGGTTCGCCTACGGTGAAGATCATGTCCCCTGGGCGCACGAAACGGCGCTCCAAGCGCTGGATCAGCCAACCGGCCCCGGGTGAGCGTATCGGCACCCTCGCGCCCGGTCGTTCCAGCGGAATGAGTTCCCCCACGACGTCGCCGGTGGCGACCTGTCCGCCGAGGGCGGCGAGCGGCTCGAAGATGCCGGCCCCGGGCGAGCGGACCAGTTGGCGGTGGATCCGCACGCGGTTTCGTTTCGGCGGCGACTCGTGGTCGTCGATGGCCCCGCACAGCGCCGCCAGGCGGAGCAACCCCGACACCCCTCGGGCCATGAGGGGCTCGTCGAGGTCGGGCAGGTCGGACAGTTCCACCGCGAGCACGTCGGCGCCCCGCTGCTCGATCGCGGAGTCGATGCTGGTCCGGAACGCGCGCACGTCGTCGGCGGAGTCGCCGAAAACCCACACCACGTGGGGATCCAGCGCGGCGAGGTAGGCGTCGTGGCGAGCCTGGCGGTCGGCGGACTGGCCGGGGGGCTGGATGGCGAGCAGTGGCGTGCGCATCACGAAATTGTGAAGGTTGACGGCCAGAGTGCAACCTTCGCAGGCCGCGACCACGGCGGCGGCCAGGCGGCGGGTGAGCGACGGGCCGCCGTCGCCGTCCCCGATTCGGTTCATGTCGTCGTCGTCCCAACTGCTCCACCGCCGGCGCTCCAGCAGGGCGGGCATGTTGGCCGCGGCCACCACCCGCACGGCGGCGCGCATCTCGCGTTGCCGTAGCGCGACCACGAGGCGGTCCACCAGCACCAGCGGCGAGGGCTCGTCGCCGTGGATGCCCGCCACCACGCAAAAAACGGGAGCACCGGGACCCACGTCGCAGATGGGGAGGTGCAGCTCCATGCCGCCGGCGTCGACCACGGGCAAGCGGTGGTAGACCGGCTCCACGGCCCCCTCGTTATCCCCTTGGCCCCGCTAGTGGGCGACGTTGTCGGTGGCCTCCCACACCTCGCGGGCGACCTCGATGGCCTGGCGGAGGGCGCGGGGTGCGGCGTCGAGCTGCGGCAGCGAAAGCTCGAGGCGCAGGCCGTCGGGGGCGAAGACGATCACCTGCCCGGGGGCCTCGCTGAAGAACCGGGCGAAGGCGGCGGTCACTCTTGGATCCGAGAGCATGGGCTTGGCGGCGAGCACGAGCTCGGCGTGCACCGTCCACGCCGGGCCGCTCCCCACCGGGTGCCAGTCGACGGCCTCCTCCGGGCGCACGCGGCCGGCGCGTGTCGCGGCGATGCCGTGACGAGCCCGGCGCCCGGAGACGAGACTCACGCCGCCCCCCGGTCGCGGGTCCACCCGGACCGTGAACCGTGGCCCGCCGTGGATGATGTCGAACGAGAGCCCCTTTTCCAGGTCCTCGTGGACCACTTGCCCGTGTTCGGCGGCCAGTCGAGACAGCGCCGTCACCCAGGGTTGCCACCCCACGACGGGCGCGCTCACCACGAACACCGTCACCGCGAATACGCCGGTGCCGACGCCCAGGATCGCCGCGACGGCGCCGACGGATGGCCCGTAGTGTACCCAGGGCCCGGTCCCGCCGGGGGCGAGGATCACGGGCGCCAGGGCTACCGCGGCCACGGCAAGGCAGGCGACGGCAAATGCGCCGGCATAGGTCGCTTGCTCGCGGCCAGAGTCCACTTACTTGGCACATGCCACGGGGGAACCACCGGGGCAAGCCCTTGCACGACACGCCGTCCCGCGGTAGACGGCGGCTCCTCCGAAACCAGGGATTCCCATGGCCCGCCGCTGCGACCTCACTGGCAAGCGTTCGAACGTCGCGAACAAAGTCAGCCACTCCAACATCAAGACCAAGAAGCGTCAGTTGCCGAACCTGCAGATGAAGCGGGTCTGGTTCGAGGAAGAAGGCCGCTTCGTGCGTCTGAAGTTGTCTACGCGGGCCCTGCGGACGCTGCGCAAGATGACCCTCGGCCAGTTCCTCCGCGACAACGGGCTGGCGATCACCTAGCGCTCGCGGGCGCCCTGCCCGCGTTTGCCCGGGGGAGGTGGTGATGGGCTTGTTGCCGGATCGTCGTAAGCTAACCGCGCTGGCCTACCAGGTGGGCCCGGGGCGCTACTACCAGCCTGCCTACCGCTTCATCGCGGCCGACGTGGCCGTGGAACGCGGCGCGGTGCTCGACGTGGGCACCGGCCCGGGCTGGCTCGCGATTCACCTCGCGGCCGGTCGCCCCGACGTCGACGCGGTGGGCATCGACGTGTGCAGCACGATGCTCGGCTTCGCCGAGGCCAACAAGCAGGGGCGTCTGAACGTCACCTTCCGCGAGATGGATGCGCAGAAGATCGTCTACCCCGACCGCACCTTCGAAGTGGCGGTCGCGGTGCAGTCGGCACACCACTGGAAGGACGCGCCGGCGGTATTCGCCGAGGTGTACCGGGTGCTCGCCGAGGGCGGGAAGTTCTACGTCTACGAGGCGGATCCCGCCGCGTCCCTGCCCGAGGGCTGGATCCAGAAGCAGGCCGGGTTCCCGCCGGACGCTCTCGTGCGGCGGCAGTGGGCGAAGTACGGGATGGACGACGCCCGCTGGACGGCCCTGCGCGGCGTGGCGGCGGCTTCGCCCTTTGGTCCCGACCTCGTCGACGAGCGGCACGGTTTTTACCGACGGCTGGTGTGTACGCGCTAGCGCTCCTCGGCTGCACCGACCCGCTGGTGGTCGAGCGGATCATCGGCGTCGACATCGCGAGCGTAGTGTACGAGGGGACGGAGAACGCGCGCCTGGGCGCCAGCGTGGCGTACGACGGGCGGGTGGCGGCCACGGCGCCGGGGGTGGGCTGCGTCGAGCTAGACGGGGAGGGGATCCCCGGGCCCTCGCAGTGGGTGGGCTTCGTGGACGGGGAGGTCGCGCGGGCGGGGGACGGGGAACTCTGGCTGGGCGAGGCGAGGCACGACGCCGGGACGGCGCGGGCCTTCGCCGCGGGCGACACCGCAGTTTTCCTCGGTGGGACGGCGGGTGTCTGGACGGTCCCGGGCGGCCCGGTGGACATCGCGGTAGCCGCGGTCGAGGCGTTGGCGGTCGACGGTAGCCGTCTGGCCACCCGCAGCCGCGATGCCGGCGCCGGCGGCTGCCGCGTCGTGTTGTGGTCCCTGGCTGAAACGACGCCTTCCGGCGAGGAAGTGTCGATCCCGTGCAGCGCCGACGGGGCGCTGGCCTTCGTCGACGGTGCCCTCTGCGCCGGGGATCCCGAGCTGGCCGACGACGTGGGCACCGGCACGGTGGGTTGCGACGACGGGCGCGCCTTCCGCGGCGAGCCGGGCGACCACCTGGGCCGCGCCATCGGGGGGGGCTACGCCGCTGGATCCTTCAACAAGTGGCTGGTGCCGGGCCTCGCTCGCCTGGTGCCCTTGCGCGGCGGCCCGCTCCTCGCCCTCGAGGAGGGCGCGGAGAACCAGCCCCACGCGCTGGCGGGGGACGCCGGGACGCTCGTGGTGGGGGCGCCGTACTACGCCGCCGGGAGCCTCCCCACCGGGGCGGTCTTCGTGGTGGCCCTGCCGTGATCCCCTTCGCGCCGACGACTGCCGTGCCGCCGGTGCTGGCGCTGTGGGTGCTGGCCTGGGTCGCCGGGCGGCGGTCGCGGGCGTGGCTCCCCCCCGGGGGCGTGTGGGAACTGGCGACGGGGATCCTCGGCGGTGTCTCGCTGTCCGG
Organism: uncultured Klebsiella sp.; assembly: GCA_964359125.1. Lineage (GTDB taxonomy): Bacteria > Myxococcota_A > UBA796 > UBA796 > SXON01 > SXON01. Next base: position 3,687 of record CAYHRZ010000155.1, read on the forward strand.
GGCGGCGACCCTGGCGCTCGGACTGGGACTGGGCGGCGAGCTTTCGGTCGAGCCCGAGGTGCTCACCCGCGGCCCGTGGCTCGTCGCCGCGGTGGGCGGCACCGCGGCGGGCGAGGTGTTCATCGCCGGGCTGGCGGGGATCGGGCCGGCCTGGCCTCGGGGCGTGTCGCGACAGCACTGGTTGGCGGGGCTGGCGGCCGGGCCGCTCTTCGTGCTGCTCAGCGGCGCTTGGGTGCTCGGTCTTGGCCTCGTGGGCGTCGCGCCCGGCGAGCAGGTGGTGGCCACGGCGCTGCTCGCCGACCGTTCGTGGGCGACGGCGGTGGCGCTGGTGTCGGTGACGCTGGTCGCGCCGGTGCTCGAGGAGGTGGTGTTCCGCGGCTGGTTGTTGCGGTGGCTGGGCTTGCGCTTGCCTGCCGGGGCGGCGCTCTGGGCCCAGGCCCTGGCCTTCGGGGCGATGCACCTCGAAGCGCCGCTCCTGGTGCCACCGCTCGTACTGCTGGGGGTGGGCTGCGGCTGGCTGCGGCAGCGCTCGGGGTCGCTGGGACCGAGCATCCTGGCTCACTTCGGCAACAACGCCCTCGCCGGCGTCGTCCTGTTGGGGAGCTAGTCGCCCGCCCGGGCCATCGTCGTCACTTGCCCGCGCGACGGGCGACCCGCACGAGGGTGGGCTGCGCGGCGGGCGGCGCCACCGGGACGGCCGCGGCGGCGAGGCGCCCGAGGTGTCGCGACAATTCGAGGAGCACACCCTCACGCGAGGTGGCGTCGTTGAGGCCGAGGGCGCGGCACCAGGCCAGCGCCACCGGCGGCGCGGGCGCCCGGTGCAGCACCAGTCCCTGGTCCAGCACGCGGGTATCGGTGGCGACGGCGAGTTCCGTGAGCCTGTCCAGTGCGGGCGTCACGGAGCTGTGGTTCCACGACGCTTCCAGCGCGTCGACCGCGTCTTTCCAGAGGACGACGCGCCAGGTCGCGAGGCGGCCGCCCAAGCTCGGTTCGAAGCGACGGGCCGCGTCGAGCAGCCCCAGCCGGTCGAAGCCGCCGCAGGGGCGGTCCGGGCAGGCGTCCCGCCAGCGCCGGACCGACATGGTCGCCAGCGCGACCGCCACCGACTGGGGGTGGCCCGCGTCGAGCAAGGCGGAGCGCTCGGCATCGTCGAGCAACGCCACGACGGCGTCGCGCGCGCCGGGGTGCGCGGCGAGGACCTCGGCCCGGCGGGCGCGCATCGCGGTCTGCTCGGTGTCGGCGTCGGCGGCGGCCTCGTCCAGGGCGAAGAGCATGGCGGCGTCGAGCGCCGCGAGCGCCTCGGCGCGGGCACCCTCGCTCGCGGCGCCCGCGCGGTGCGCCCGGAGCAGTACCGCCGTCGGCGTGTCGGCGAGGCGGGCGAACAACGGGTCGTCGAGGGTGGCGGCCCCCGCCGCGAGTCCCGGTCCGTCCAGCCAGCCGTTGAGCACCGCCCGTTCGAGCACCGGCAGCACGCCTTCACCGTCGGCGCCGAGCCAGTCGAGCGGCCTGCGGGCGTCGGGCGGGGGGACCGTCGTGGCCGGGACGAGGGGGGCAAGCGCCGCCAGCAAGACCAGCGGCTCCGGCAGGTGGGTCTCCGCCTCCGCGAGGCGGGCCCCGCGCGCCAGCGGCACGGCCACGGTCCCGGCGTGCTCACGCTCGAGTTCCCACCAGGTCGCGCTGTCGACCGGGCCGCTGCTGCTCGCCGCGCGCCGCCACGCCGCGAGCGCCGGGTCGGACGCCGCCCCGGCCTCCGAGGGCAGGCGCGGGCGACGCGCCAGCGGGTCCCCCCGGAGGATCCACGCGAGGCGGGCCCCGGCGTCGCTTGGCTCCGGCGAGTCGGCAACGGCCGTGGGAGGCAGCATGGCCAACTCCTGCCCGATGGGGCGCGGGCAGGCAGCGAACAAGGTGAGCAGCGCGGGGAGCACGGGACGGGATGTTAGTCCGCGCGGCCTTGTCCCGCCTCGTTGCCGATGCTCCTGTCCCACGCGTGCGCGCGCTGTGCGTCCACGGGCTGGGGCTTGGGGCCTGGCTCTGGGAGCCGTGGCTGCCCACCTTCCACGACGCCGGTGTCTCCGTGGTGGCGCCCACTCTCCCCGGGCACGGCGGCGACACGACGAATGTCGGCGTGGGCGACCTGCTGGCTGCGGTGGAGGCGGAGTTGGATCGGCTGCCTACCGACCTCCCGGTGGCGCTGGTGGGGCACAGCCTCGGGGGGCTGCTGGCCCAGATCGTCCTGTCGCGCCGCGCGTTGCACGCTGGCGTCCTGGTGTGCCCGATGGCGCCGGGGCAGATCTTCTCCGTGCCCGACAAGCGTGGGCTCCGGTTCCTCCCCGAGTCGCTGTTTCCCACCCTGGCGGGGCGCCCGTACCGCCCCTCCTGGGCGGCGTACCGCCTGCTCGGCCTGGAGGCCGCCGAGGAGGCCGAGGCCCGCGCCTTCTACGAGCGCGTGACCGCCTGGCCGAATCGCATCTGCAGGGAGCTGGCCCGGCGCCCCGTGGTGGACCACGAGCGGGTGTCGTCGCCGGTGCTGGTGGCGCTCGGAGGTCGCGACCTGATGTCGCCCTGGACCCGCACCCGGCTCCTGGGGGATCTCTACGAGGCGGTGGTTTGGCGTTACGACGACCTGGGCCACAGCCCCACCCACGAACCCGGGGGCCTGCGCATGGCCCGCGACGTGGCTCACTTCTGCGTGGAGCCGCGCCGTCCCACCGTCATCGAGTCGGAGGGCTACGCCCCCGGCGAGGGCATCGGCACCGTCGCCCGGCGTGAGCGCCGCGGCGAGGCGATGAAGCGGCGGTCCGCCTACGGGCAGAAGGGGTCGGGGCGCTAGGCCGCTAGCCGGAGGACTCGCCCGGCGTCGCGACTTGCTTCCGCTTCCAGTTGAAGAACCGCACGCC
>CAYHRZ010000155.1:6593-7633 GCA_964359125.1 uncultured Klebsiella sp.
GCGCGCGCCCCGGGAGCAGGGCCTCGAACGATGTCGACGCCTTCTGCGCCATCTCGGGCAACACCTCGGCCACCCAGCGGGGGCCGTCTTCGTCCAGGGCCAGTTGCGTCCAGGGGTCGATCATCGCGGGGAGGAACCGGGCGATCCACGACACGCATTCCGGCGTGACCGGCTCTTGCGTGATCACCGGCGTCGCGAGACGTAGCTGCGTGCCCTCGGCGCTGATGTTGAGCAGGCGGAAGCCGAGCCCCGGTGGCCCCGTGACGAGCTGTTGGGACACCTCGGCCTTCACCTTGCTGCGGGGCGCGTAGAAGGTGCCTGGCACCTGGGCGCGAACGACTTCCTCGCGGTCCACGTGGAGCTCTTCGACCGCCCCCGCCACCCAGCTGGTCCAGCGCGCGTCGACGGCCAGGGAATCTTCCAGGTACGACAACTCCGCGAAGGAGCACTCCTCGAAGCCGCAGCCGCACGCGCCCGTCATCGCCCGCTCCAGCGACTCGCGCTGCAGCGTGGTGAGCGGCCGGGCCGTGTAGAAGAACTGCTCGCCGAGCAGGATCCACCGCTCGTTCTCGCGCAGGTGACGGCTGCGCGCCAGGAGCGAGGCCACCACCTTGGGGTCGAGGTCCTCGTCGCGCGACAGCGCCTGCATGGTGCCCACCGCCAGGTGCTCTTCGTCGCCCTCGAAGGCGATGCCCACGCACTGGTTCACCTGCTCGCCCTCCGGCTGGCACACCACCACGCGCCGCGGCTCGGCCTCGGCGTGCGCGCCCCGCGCCAGCGCCCAGATGCGGTCCGACACGTAGATGCCGTGCTCGTCCATCGCGCTGTTGAGGGTGGCCAGGTCGGCCTGCTCGCGCTGCACCGTCCCCATGAGGCGCCGCAGCCAGCCCTGGTCGTGGATCAGCTCGCCCGCCCACTTCGATCCGGTCTCCGTCCAGTCGCGACAACCGTCGTGTTCTTGATCCGACCAGGTGTTGCACATGAACGCCAGCAGGTGCGACACCTGGAAGCGGAAGTACGGCCCCGGCGGGAACTTCAGC
>CAYHRZ010000155.1:7643-10327 GCA_964359125.1 uncultured Klebsiella sp.
GCTCGTCGATCCAGGCCCGGAGGTGCGGCGGCAAAGACCGCGCGCGGTCCCGGATGAGATTCGCCTCGCCGTCGCCCAGCTTCCCGTCGCTCCAGGCCACCACCAGCATGGGCAGGAAGCGCAGGATGGCAGGTTCGGGGTCGAGGAAACCGAGATCGCGCCACAACCTGCGGTCGATCGCGGAGAGGAGCTCGGCGGGGCGGATGGACAAGCGTTTGGTTTGCCCTGTGAGGCGCGAGGGTGTAGAACGGCGGCGCGTTCGCCCGGCCTCTCAGCGGACGGCGTGGATTACCATGTCTCGCAGCGCTGGTCGAATCGGTTGGTTCCTCGTCTGGGCCGTTGTCTTCTGCGACATCGGCACGTCGTTGTACTACGTGCCGGGGTTGCTCTACGCGACCACGGGCGATCACGCGGGCTTCTTCGTGCTCTCCACGATGGTGGCCTTCGTGTTCTTGTGCATCAAGGAAGTGGAGATCACCCGGCGGTTCCCGTCGGGTGGCGGCGTGGTCAGCTTGTCCGACAAGGCCTTCGGCCCCTGGTTCGGCGCGCTCGGCGGCCAGCTGATCATGGTCGACTTCTTCCTCACCGTGGCCATCAGCGCGGTGTCAGGTGTCTACTACATCGACAGCGTGTGGCACGTGGGCGGGGTCCTGCCGGTCACCCTCGGCTGCCTGGCCGCGCTCTGCGTGCTCAACATCGTGGGCATCAAGGAGAGCGCGAGCGTGAGCCTGGTGCTCGCGATCGCGGCGTTCACGGTCGACATCGCGGTGGTGGGCACCGCGCTCTGGCGTGCGCCCCCCGAGGTGCTCATGCGCATCCCGGCGGAGTTCGCCAGCATCCGGGAGCTGGGCCCCCGCGAGTTGCTGGTCGGCTACGCCGGGGCGTGGTTGGCGTTCTCGGGCTTGGAGTCCATGTCGCAACTCGCGCCCGCCATGCGGGACCTCGGTCCCACACCCCGGAAGGGCATGATCGCGGTGGTGGCCAGCGTCCTGATCACGGCCCCGGTGCTCACGTTCTTGTCGACCGCCTCGTTGCCGGTGGAGATCAAGGCCCACGAACCCGAGCGATTCTTGTCGGAGCTGGCCTCGGTGTGGGGTGGTCACGGGCTCAAGCTCGCCGTGGTCTTGTCGGCCTCGTCGCTCTTGCTCTTCGCCGCCAACACCGCGATAATCGGTAACTACCACGTGATGATGGCGCTCGTTCGCCGGGAGTTCTTGCCCGCCGCGCTAGGATCCCTCGCGCACCGCTTCCAGACCCCCTACCGCGCGATCGTGTTGTGTACGGTGGTGCCGGCCGCGGTGCTGGTGGCGGTGCAGGCCGACATCTTGCTCCTGGGCGAGTTGTACGCCTTCGGGCTCCTGGGCGCCTTCGTGCTGTCGTCCACCGGCATCGACGTGCTGCGCTGGAAGGAGGGCCAGCGGGGGTGGGCTTTCTGGCTGGGCGTGGCCACCAGCGTCGCCGTGATCGTGGCGTTCGTGGTCAACCTCGTCGCGAAGGAGAAGGCCACGATCTTCGGCACGTCGATCGCGGCGGTGGGCATGCTCGTGGCGCTGGCCACCCGCACCGGCTGGACGGCGCGCATGCTCGAGAAGGTCCCCCGCCTGCGCCCGCCCTCCGAGGTGGAGCGCTCCGAGACGGTGTTCTTCACCGTCGAGCAGGCCGCTGCGCAGCGCACCGAGGGCGCGGTCAACGTGATCGTCGCCAGCCGCGGCGCGACGCGGAAAATCTTCAAGGAAGCGGTAGACCGCGCGAAGGCCCGGGGGCTCACCCAGGTCTACGCCATCTACATCGACGAGGTCCCTGGCCTGTTCTACCCGCAGCTTGCGGCGCCCACCCCCGAGGGGCTCACCGTGCTCGAAGCGGCCTCGGCGGTGATCGAGTCGATGGGCATGAAGGCGGTGCCGGTGTGGGCGCTGTCGCACTCCGCGGCTGCCAGCGTGGCCGACGCCGCCGAGGACCTCGGCTGCGACACGGTGGTGATCGGGGCCACCCAGCGGACCGTGGTTTGGGCCACGTTGCGTGGCAAGTTTATCCAGGAACTACTACGACAGTTGCCACCCGAGATTCGTCTGATCGTGGTGGGCTAGGCTGCGGGCGTTAACCGTGTCGGCCATGCCCGAGCGCCCCTACCGACTCCTGTTCGTGTGCACGGCGAACATCTGCCGGTCGCCCATGGCCGAGGCCCTCGCCCTGATGTACGCGACCCAACGCGGTTTTTCCATCGAGGCGAAGTCCGCCGGCACGCATGCGCTGTCCGGCGAGCCCGCCGCCCCCAACTCGCAGCGCGCGATCCGCGACGTCGGCGGCGACCTCGCCACCCACCAGAGCCAAGCGGAGGGCCTCTGGGCCGAAGGCGCTCGCCACGGCGGGGTGGATGGGCAGGCGCTGGGTCCAGAGGCGGGCGGCCACCCCGCTCTGCTGACAAAGCTTGGCCAAGTCGGCCACCAGGCCATCGCTGATGTCGATAGCCGCTCTGACCCCGGCCTTGGCCAGGGCTTGTCCCTCGGCCAGGCGGGGCTGGGGACGCAGGTGGGCTTGCCGAAGCGGGGCGGCGTCGGCGGCGGGCAGGGCCAAGCCCTTCTGGAGCATTATCAGCCCTCCGGCGGAGGCCCCCAGATAGCCGGTGACCGCAATCACCTCGCCGGCCCGGGCCGCCGTGCGGCGGAGCAACCGTCGTTGGCTGC
>CAYHRZ010000156.1:0-10288 GCA_964359125.1 uncultured Klebsiella sp.
GATCGCTGGGGGGTGATGGAGGGGCGCGGGCGCGGCGGGGTGGGACTCGAGCCCACGCCGCTGGTGAGCCAGTCCGTCGACACCGCCCTGCTCGACGCGGACCGCACCATCTTCGCCGTGGGACTGGGGGCCGAGCACGACGACCCCTTCCGAACCAGCGACAACCCCCGCCGCGTGCGGCTCGACGGCTTCTTCCAGTACCACCTGCTCGACCAGGGCGTGCTCGACCGCGGTGCGCCGGAGGCTCCCACGGCGGGTTACAGCCGCGATGGTTCGCCGATACCCATCGGCGGGCACTTGTTCGCCGCGGGCGTGCAGTGGGGTCTCGAGTACTGATGTCTGCTTCGCTGGCCAACCTCGCCGCCTGGGCCGCCTCGGCGCGTCCCGCGCACGTCCCAGCCGACGTGATGGCGCTGGCACTGGTGCAGCACGTCGCCGCAGCGGGCACCGTCCGAGCAGCGAGGGGCACCGCCAGCGGGCAGGCCTGCGCGGCAGCCGGGGGCGCCCAGGGGCACACGGCGGTGCTCGCCTGCACCAACTTGGACGACTACCTGCTGGCGGCCCGGACCGGCCTCGGTGCCCTCCCCGCCGCCTGGGCATCTCCGTCGGGCACCCTCGCGGAGTGGCTCACCCACACCGTCGTCGCGAACGAGGTGGCCGGCCGGGTGGGTCTGGCGCTGTCGCTGCGACACCGCCCGGACCGCGCGGATCTCCGTGGGCCTGCGGTCGCCAGCGCCGTCGTCCGCGCCCGACTGAGCGGGGCCAAAGCCGCCGACATGCTCCGCGCCATCGCGGGGGCGGTGGCGGGGGCCGACACGGTGGTGGTCGCGGCTGCGGCGGGGGTAGCCGGGGCGCTGGCCTCGGCCAGCGCGATCCACGGTTCCAACCCGGCCGCCGGCGACGACCTCGCCGACCTCGCCGGGGCGGGTCAGGTCCTGGGCTCGGCGCTGGGCGCGGAGGGCCAGACCTGGCTCAGCCGCACGCTGGTGGTGAAACGATGGCCGTCCACGCCCTGAGGCGAGGTGGCGATCGAGGCGGTCAACGTGATCCTCGCCCGCCACATGAAGGCCGCCGAGAAACGGCTCCGCACGGACCAGGTGGACCGGATCGAGATTCGCACCGCCTTCGCGCCCCCGGCCACGGAGGCGGCCGCGTCGGGCCTCGAGCTACCCGCTGCCGCCGCCTGGTCGGTGGTGACGGCCGTGGGCCTCCTGGTGGCCCACCACGAGTTGCACCCGGGGCTGATGGAGCCCGGCGCCGCGGGCGACAAGGAAGCCGACATGGTCGCCATGCTGACGCGCGTGAGCGTGCTCCACGACTGGCGGCTCTCCGTCCGCGAGGCCCGCGCCACGGCGACGGGGCTTGGCCCCGTTCTGGGCGAGGCGGGGGTCCGCGCCGTGCTCGGGGCGGCCCAGAAGCTGGTGATCGGGCGGCCGGCGGCCGCCGAGGTCCTGCCCATCTTGCGGGAGCGCCCCTGGGAGGTACCGGCGGCCCTCCGACGCAACGGCGGCCTCGCCAGCGTCGACGTCGACGCCTACGCGCACCACTTCCCGGTGGAGGCCAAGCTCTACACCACCCGCGGCGGCTGGTGGCCCGAGCGGCGCGCCAAGCCGGTGGGGCAGGGAGCGGGTGCCCGGGTCGTGGCGGAAGCGCGCTACGGCAGCGGCGCCGAGGGCCTCTTGGCCGCAGACCTGTCGGCCCCGGCCGCCGGTTTCGTGCAGGCGCTGCTCGCATGACGGTGCTGCTCCACGCGGTCAACGAACTGGCGCTCACCGTCCACGCCGGCGCGCTCCTGGTGTTCGCCGTCCTGCTCGCGGCACGTCGGTCCATCCCGCACGTCTCCGAGGTGAACCTGGTGCGCGTGTACCGCAGTTTCGGCGCGGGCATCGGGCTGTCGATGGGCGCGCTCATGGGTACGGAAATCTGGCGCCATTGCACCACGGTGAACCCCGGCGCCTCGCTCCCCGCGGCCCTGGCGCTCGACTTCTCGACGCCCGCGCTGTTGTGCTGGTCCGGGCGAGCGCTGTGCATGTTCGCGCTGTGGCTGAGCTACATCGTCCTCGAGGTGTGGACCCTGGAAGCCTGCCGCCGCCTGGACCAGGGCGGGGTCGTGGCCGACGTCGAGGGCTTCGGCCTGGCCACGGCGAAGGTCTCCCGCCACCTGTCGATCAACGCCGCGCTCGCTGCCTGCGTGGTGCTCGACGGCGCCCTCGCCCGGGCGCTCTCGTGAACCCCTTCGCGGGCTGGGCCGTGGGCGAGTGGGCCTTCTTCCTCCTCGCCAACGCCATCGTGATCGGAATCTGCCTGCCGCCGCTCTTGAAAGACATCCGGCGCTGGCAGGCCTAGCCCGGGAAAACCTCGGCCTGGTGCTCGCCGAGGCCGGGCACGGCGCCCTCCACGCGCCCGGTCGGCGGGTGGGCCAGTCCCGCGGCGTCGAACAGCCCCCGGTTCGCCACCTGGGGGTGGGCGGCCACCTCCTCCGGGCGCAGCACCGGCACTACGCAAGCCTCGCCCAGCCGTGCCATCCACGCGTCGCGCGGTGCCCCCAGGAACAGCCGCGACAGGGACTCTGCGGACAAGTCGCCGGCCGCGTGCGCGAGCGGCTCCATGAAACGAGCCTCGAGCGCCCCCACGCTGACGTAGCCCCCGTCGGCGCAACGATATAGGTTGTAAATGGGTAGTTGACCGGTGAGCATACCGTCAGGCGGGGCCCCGGCGGCGAGCTGGGCGAACTGCGTTTGCTGCAGGCCCACCAGCCCGTCGAGCATGGCGATGTCGAGCCAGCGGCCGCCGCCCTTGGCCACGGCGTCGACCACCCGCAGCGCCGCGAGCAAGCCCCCGGCGGCGAGGTCCGCCCACTGCACCCGTGGGACGCTCGGCGTGGCGTGGCCGAACATGCCCGCCAGTGACAGGAAACCGATGTCGTGGCCGGGCAGCGCGGCCAGCGGGCCGTCCTGCCCCCAGCCGGTGAGCGACGCCACCACCAGCCTCGGGAATCGCTCCAGGAGCGACGGCGCCGCCAAGCCCAGCCGCGCCATCACGCCCGGCCGGAAACTCTCGAGCAACACGTCGGCCCGCTCCAGGAGGCGGAACAAGAGCGCCCGGTCCGGCTCGGTGCGGAGGTCCAGCGTCACCGACTTCTTGCCCCGGTTCAGGGCCGCGAACCAGGCGCCGTGTTGGCGGTCGCCGAAAGTCAACTGCGGGGGCATGTGGCGGAGGTAGTCGCCGCCGTTGGGATCCTCCACCTTCACCACCTCGTGACCCAGACCCTGCAAACAGAGCGTCGCGAAGGGACCGGGGAGCAAGCGGCTGAGGTCGACGACGAGCACGGCTGCCATGTAGCCCGGCCGCGCCGGGGGACAGCGTTACGCTCCGCGCGTGACCGAGCCCCACGCCGACCGACCGCTGTTCATCATCAGCGACTCCACCGGCGACACCGCCACGAGGGTCACCCGCGCGGCCCTGCGGCAGTTCGAGGACGCCAAGGTGCCCGTCCAGGTGTTCCCCAACGTCTCGGACCGCGCGACGCTGGAACGCATCCTCAAACAAGCCGCCTTGCAGGGGGCTTTCGTGGTCACCTCGCTGGTCAGCGCGGACCAGCGGGCCTTCGCCCACGAACTGTCGAAAGCCTACCGCATCCTGCAGGTCGACGTGATCGGGTCGCTGCTCACCGGGCTGTCCGGCTGGCTGGGCGCCGAACCCCAGAACCAGCCCGGCCTGTTGCACAAGACCGCCGCCGAGTACTTCAAGCGATTCGAATCCGTGGAGTTCACCGTCAAGCTCGACGACGGCAATGACCCCCGGATGCTGGGGCAGGCCGACATCGTCCTGGTAGGCGTGTCCCGCACCTCCAAGACGCCGCTGTCGGTCTTCCTTGCTTACAAGGGCTACAAGGTGGCGAACGTGCCCATCGTGCTGGACCACGACCCGCCGAAGGAACTCTGGGCCTGCGAGCCCAAGCGCGTGTTCGCGCTCACCATCGACCCGGAGTCGCTGCAGCACATCCGTCGTCAACGGCTCCGCACCATGCGGCTCCGGGAAGGTTCGAGCTACGGAGATATCGGCTATATCCTTGCTGAGTTGGAGTATGCCGAGCAAATTTTCCGTCGCAACCGGCAGTGGCCGGTGATCAACGTCACCCGCCGCGCGGTGGAAGAAACCGCGCAGATCATCATCTCTCACCTCACCGGCGAAGGCGTGATCAGCGACCGTCGCGAGGTGGGGCAGCTATAGTGGCACGGGGCGTGGTCCGGTGATCGGCAACGTGATCGACAAGTACGAGGTCCTGCAGAAGCTGGGCGAAGGTGCCACCTCCACGGTGTACCGCGGCCGGCACATGAGCATCGGTCGCGACGTGGCGATCAAGATCCTGCACCCGCACCTGTCTGCCTCCACGCGCTACCGCGAGCGTTTCAACCGCGAGGCGCGGGCCGTGGGCCGCCTCTCCCACGAGAACATCGTCTCGATCCTGGACTACTCCGGCCAGACCGCCGACGAGTGCTACATCGTCACCGAACTGGTCGACGGCGCCACCCTGCAGTCGCTGCTCGAGGAGCACGGCCCGATCGCGTCGGAAGTCCTGTGCATCCTCGGCGTCGAGTTGTGCCACGCCCTGGGCTTCGCGCACGCCGCGGGCGTCATCCACCGCGACATCAAGCCCGAAAACGTGATGTTGCGTCGCGACGGCCGGGTAAAGCTCATGGACTTCGGCGTGGCGCGCGTTCTCGACGAGGGCCAGATCACGCTCGACGGCTCGTTGCTGGGTTCGCCCGCCTACATGAGCCCCCAGCAGGCGCTCGACGAAAAACTCGACGGGCGTAGCGACCTGTTCTCCCTGGGGACGGTCCTCTTCCACGCCGTCACCGGGGTGGTGCCGTTTTCGGGCACCAACGCCTCGGTGATTCTCCGCAACATCATCGACGGGCAGCGCATGGAGGTGCTGTCGGTGAACCCCGCCGTGGCGCCGGGGCTGGCCAGCGTGATCGACCGGTGCCTGCAACCCCGACCGGAGGACCGCTACCCCGACGCGGCCGCGGTGGCCGAGGCGCTGGCCCAGGTGCTGGCCGAGTCCAACATCGCGGCCGACCACCCCGTCATCAACCTCCGCAACTGGCTCGTCAACCCCCGGGAGACCGACGCGGTCCTCGTGGAGCACCTCAAGGCCCACCTGCTCGCCCGGGGGAAGGCCTGCCTGGCGGACAACGACGCCGTGGGCGCCCTGCAACTCTTCAACCGCCTGCTCGCCCTCGACGAAGACAACGCCGAGGTGCTGGCGTTGATCCAAGGCCTCCACGGCCCCGGTCCCCGGAGCCGAAGGGCGGGCATCCGGGCGGGGGCCGCCGCCGGGGCGCTGTTCCTGGCCGGCGCCCTCGCCTGGTACTTCTACCCCCAATCCGAGGGGATCCCGGTGTCGACCCAGGCCGCCACCGAGCCTGGTGTCGTCCCCACACCGACAACCGCGACCAGCCAGCCGCCCACCTCGCTCGCGTCGCGGGAACCGGCGGCCCCGGCCGCAGCGGCCGGTGCCAGCGCCGACTCGTCTCCCGACGAGGGCGGCAGGCCCACCGCGCCGGGTGCGCCGCAAAGCAGCAAACCAGCAACCGCCCCGTCCCGCCTGGCGCGGATCGTCGAGGGCAGCGCCCAGGCGCCCGCCGCGGCGGCGATCGCCGAGGCCCCGCCGAGCGCGCCGGCCACCGTCACGCTCGAGTTGTTGAAGCCCGCCGAAGTGTGGGTCGACGGCAAGCGCGTGGGCGCGTTCCGCGTGGGGCCGGCGGCCGAGTGGGTGGGCACGCGGCAGCGTCCGCTCGAGCTGACCCCGGGCACGCACACGCTGGAGCTACGCAATGCCGGGGCGGTGCCGTTCTCCGAGACCTTCACCCTGGTGCCCGGCGAGTCGCGACACATCCGGGCCGAGCTGAAGGAGCGCCCGACCGTCTTCATCATCCACGCTGGCATCCCCCGCGACTGCTCGATGACGGTGGGCTCCACCCCCTACGGCACCGTCGCAGGCGTGGAAGGACAAATCAAGCTCACGGGCGCGGATCCCGCGACCCCGGTGCGTTTCGATTGCCCCGGCAAGGGCAGCTTCAGCCTGCCGCTCGGGCCCTCGCTGGCAGGCAAGGAGCGCTTCCTACCTGAGCAGTTGCCCGAGGGGTTGCCGTGACACCGACGTCGTGGCTAGGCCGCTGGCGTCGTCCTCCCCAGCGGAACTACTCCCTTTGGTTCTGGGTAGTAGCCGGGTGGCACGGCCTTTGCTTGCCCTTTACGACGATGGCATGCTTCGCGTTCTGGCCGACTCCCTACCTCGATGAGAACGAGGCGCCGCTGTTCTTCAAGTGGAGCCGCGACGACGGCGCGGTCGTCAGCGTCGACGGCGTGAACGACACCTTCTTCGTGATGGCGAGCGACGACGACCTCGGCGAGGACGAGATCCTGCAGTTCACGTGGCAGGCCGGCCCCTACCTGGTGGATCCCCGGGAAGAGTGGGGCGACGACGACGGCGACACCCGGTACTTCTTCTCCAACATCGAGATCCCCCACGACGCCGAACTCGACGGCGAGGTGCTGAGCTGCACCGTGGTCGACGAGGCGGGCGCAGACGACCGCATGAGCTGGCCCCTGGAGGTCCTGTGACCCGCGGCCTGCTCGCTCTCTTCGCCGTCGGCTGCGTCGGCGCGAACTTCGACGCGGCGCAGGAGCTGGCCACCGCCGCCGAGGACTTCCCCGTGGGCACCTTGCGGGTCGACATGTACCCCGCCGACGACGACAACCACCTCCTGCCGCAGAGCTTCCTCCTGGCCCCCGACGCCTACGGCGACGGCGTGTCGGTCGACCACGCGGTGGCGGCCACGGTGTCGGTCACCGCGCAACTGCTCGCGGACCCGTACCTGGGCTGGGAGTCCGAGGAGGTCCCGGCCAGCGAGGCCCTCTACGCCACGCTGCGGGGGCGGCGCGCGGGCCTCATCCAGGCCGGCGCGGCCTCGACCGACGATTCGGGCTGGCTGACGCTCTCCCTCCCCGGCCAACAACCCTACGAGTTCGCGATTGTCCCCGCCGACGCGGCGCTCGCCCCGGTGGGCATCCTGTCCAGCACCGACGTGGCCGAGGGCATCGACCTCAGCCGCGTGGTGTCGCCCGGGGCCCCCGTCTACGGCCGGGTGACCGACCTCGACGAGGCGCGGGTCGCCAACGTGCCCCTACGGATGCGCCGAGCCGACTCCGACGTCTACAGCGCCACCTTCTACGCCGACGACAGCGGCTGGTTCCTGGCGCGTGCCGAGCCTGGCTACGACTACGTCCTCGAGACCATCGCGAGCGAGCCCAGCCGGGGCGTCTTGGTCCCCGCCGTCGAGGTGCCGTTCTCGGTGGCCGACGCCACCGGGGCCGAGGTCGCCGTCAACGTGGGCGACCCCACGACCTTCGCCTTCACGGCCCGCGTGGTCAACGCCACCGGCGACGTGGTGAGCGGCGCGACCTTCCGCGCCACCAGCCGAAGCCTCGATGGCTCCGAGGGCGTGTACACCGTCCAGACGACGAACCAGGACACCGGCTACCTCTCGCTCGACCTCCTCGCCGGTACCTACGACATCGAGGTGTGGCCACGCTACGCCGACCAGGACCTCGCGCCGGTCGCCGAGGTCCTGCGCATCAGCGACGACGTCGACGCGGGGGACCTGCGCTTGGAGGGCAACACCACGCTCGTGGGCCGGGTGCTCACGGCCGACGGGGAGGCCGTGGCCGGAGCGACCGTCACCGCGCAGCAACGCGGCGCTGGGGAGTACAGCTTCTCCACCACGACCGACCAGCGCGGCGACTACGAACTCGGCCTGCCGGCCGCCAGCTACAACGTGGTCGTCGCACCGGACGACGCCGCGCTGGGCGCCCTGTCCGTGCGGGTCGTGGACGGTCGCGACGGTGGCGAGTTGGATCACAGCGTGAAACTGGCGGCGGGCACCCCGGTGAATGGGAGCCTGCGCCTCGGCGACGCGACGGTGCCTTATGCCCTGGTGGAGATCGTGGACCCCAACACCGGCGAGTTGCTGGCGCGGGACCTCACCGACGCCGACGGCAACTACGCGGTGCGCGTGGAGGTGCCCGTGCCCGCCGAGACCGACGACACGGGCGGGTGATCTCCACCGTTGACCGGACCGGGGCCGCGACGTACCTTCCGCGCGATGTCTTGGCTCCCCCTCGTCGTCGCCGCGGTGTGTACGGCGCGCGCGGAGGAGCCGGGGGACCCGCAGGGGCAGTTGCTGGCCGCCATCGGCGCCTATGCCCAGGGCGACATCGACGGCGCGCGGGCGCGGCTCCAGGCCTTGCTCGCGGCCGGCCCCGCCCTCCCCGCGTCCGTGCGGCAGTCGGCGTTGGCCTACCTGGGCGACGTGCTGTTCTCGGAGGAGGGCGCCGAGGCCGCCCGCCCCATGTTCGCGGCGTTGCTCGACGAGGCTCCCGCGTTCGTGATGGATCCCTACGAACACCCCGAACCGGTGTGCCGCTACTTCGACGCCCTGCGGACCGAGCGTACCGCTGCGACGGCCGCGGCGCCCACGCCCGTGCCCTTTACGCGGGGGCCGCCGCCGTACTGGTCGCTGGTCCCGGGCGGGTTGCACTGGTATGCTCGCGACGAAGTCGGCCTCGGCGTGGCGGTCACCCTCACGCAGGCCGGTCTACTCGTGGGCAACGTGGTGCTGTGGCAAACGCTCGCCGCCCGGACGGGGGTGCCCCGCGACGACGCCGAGGCCCTCGCGTCGTACGAGGCGCACCGCCTCGCCACGAACATCACCGCGGGTGCCTTCGTGGCCTCGCTGTTGCTGCCGCCGGCCATCGAGTTCTCCCGTTGGAGCGCCCAGCAGCCAACGGTCGCTGCCGTGGTGTCGCCGGCAGGCATCGTCGTCACCGGCTCCTTCTGACGCTGCCCGCGGGCGTCGTGCTGGCGCGGTCGTCCGCCCCCCGGGCGGGTTAGGAACGCACCATGGCCTACTTGCGCGTGCGCGACCCCCAGGGCGGCGAACCCCGCGACGTCCCGCTGCGAAAGCCGCTGGTGCTCATCGGGCGGGCCCCCGGCAACGACGTGGTCCTCGACGACCCGGTCCTCGCGCCCACCCACGCCAACTTGTTGAGGAAGGGCAATCACTTCACCCTCTCGGTGATCGACCGCGCCACCACCTTCAACTTCCAGGGCATGCGGGCGCGCAGCACGGACCTCAAGGTCGGCGACGAGGTGGGCTTCGGGCGGTTCTTCGTCACCCTGATGGAGGGCGAACCCAAGACGGAGTCGCGCTCGCCGGGTCCGGCGCCGATGACCGAGGTGGCCGGGCTGAAGAAGCTGGTCGACTTCTCGCGCCGCCTGATGTCGGAGACGTCGCTCGAGAAAGTGTTTGCGCTCCTGCTCCAAAGCGTCGTGGAGATGTCCGGGGCAGAGAAGGGTTTTCTCATCGTCCTGCGCGACGGCGAGCGTCACCTCGCCGCGAGCCACAATGTCGGCAAGGAGATCCTCGACCTCAGCCGCGTCAGCGACAGCATCGTCGAGAAGGTCATCAAGGACGGCAAGGCGGTGGTGGTGAGCGATGCCATGCACGACGCCGAGTTTGCCAGCGCGCGCAGCGTGGTCGACTTACGACTGAGCAGCGTCATGTGCGTGCCCCTGTCGTACCGCAACGAGATCCTCGGCGTGCTGTACCTCGGCAACGACAACGTACGAAACCTCTTCGCCCAGACCGACCTCGCGATCCTCGAGATCTGGGCTGGCCAGGCCAGCGTCCTGCTCAACACCGCCCTCCGCCTCGACGAGTTGGTGCTCAGCAACAAGAACCTCCGCGAGCAGCTGCGGCAGTCCGGACAGGGCAACATCATCGGGCAGAGCCCCTCGATGAAGGGCGTTTTTTCCGTGTTGAAGAAGGTCGGCCCGAAAGACATCTCCGTGCTCGTCACCGGGGAAACGGGCACCGGCAAGGAGCTGGTGGCGATCGAACTGCACCGTCTGTCGCCCCGGGCCTCGGGCCCGTTGGTCTCACTCAACTGTGGCGCCATCCCGGAACACCTGCTGGAGAGCGAGCTCTTCGGCTACAAGCGCGGCGCCTTCACCGGTGCCAACACCGACAAGGTGGGCAAGTTCGAGGCCGCCGACGGCGGCACGATCTTCCTCGACGAGATCGGCGAGATGCCGATGCAGCTCCAGGTGAAGCTGTTGCGGGTGTTGCAGCAGCGCACCATCGAGCGAGTGGGCGACGTGAAGTCGCGACCCCTCGACATCCGGGTGGTGTCGGCCACCAACAAGGACCTCGCCGCC
>CAYHRZ010000157.1:0-10263 GCA_964359125.1 uncultured Klebsiella sp.
AACTCGTTGTTCGTGCCGTAGGTGATGTCGGCCGCGTAGCCCTGGCGCTTGGACTTGTCGTCGCGGACGGAGCTGAGGACGGTGCCCACGCTCAACCCGAGGAAGCGGTAGATGCGACCCATCCACTCGGCGTCGCGGTTCGCCAGGTAGTCGTTGACCGTCACGACGTGGGCGCCCTTGCCCGAGAGCGCGTTGAGGTACACCGGCAGGGTGGCGACGAGGGTCTTGCCCTCGCCCGTCTTCATCTCGGCCACCATCCCGCGGTGTAGGACCATCCCGCCGACGAGTTGCACGTCGAAGTGGCGCATCTCCATCGTGCGCCGACCGGCCTCGCGCACGACCGCGAAGGCGTCGTGGAGCACGTCGTCGAGCGACGCGCCCTGCTCGATCTTCTGGCGAAGAATCGCGGTTTGCCCCCGGATGTCCTCGTCGGACAGCGCGCGGTAGGTGGGCTCGAGCCCGTTGATGCGGTTGACCGCGGGCTGCATTTTCCGGACGAGGCGCTCGGCGGGCGAGCCGAACACCCGGCGGATGATGTCGTTGATCATGGCGACCCTTGAGACAAGCGGCGGCGTCTATCACGCGGGGCAGCCCGGGCACCCCGGCGGGAGCGTCCCTCGTTAGGCGACCTCGTCGACGCGGGCCACGACGGTGGTGATGTTGTCGTCGCCACCGCGCTCGCAGGCGGCTTGGACCAGCTTCCGGCAGGCGTCTTGGGGCCCCAGGGCGCGCACGGACTCCCCGATCTCCGCGGGATCCACGAGGTTGGAGAGACCGTCAGAACAGAGGAGGAACTTGTCGCCACGGCGCACCGCCCGTACCTGGATGTCCACGTCGACGTCCTCGAGGTAGCCCAGGGAGCGGGTGATGACGTTTTTCAACTTGTGATGACGGGCCTGGTCGGGGGTGAGCAAGCCCGCGCGGATGCGCTCGTTAACGAGCGAGTGGTCCTCGGTGAGTTGCTCGATGCGCCCCTCGCGGACGAGGTAGGCGCGGCTGTCGCCCACGTGGGCGAGGAAGGCGTTGTTGCGGTCGAACAACAGCACCAGGCACGTGGTGCCCATGCCATGGTACTCGGGTTCGGCGGCGGCCTTCTCGAAGATCCGCTTCCCCGCCAGGCGAACCGCGTAGCGGATGCGCTCCCGCACCACCTCGACGGCGCCGTCGCCCTTGGCCGCCTCGATCTCGGGGGAAGTCGCCGACGACTGCAGGACCTCCTCGACGGTGTTGACCGCGATGGCGCTAGCGAACTCGCCGCCGGCGTGCCCACCCATGCCGTCGCACACCACGAACAGCGAGAGTTCGTCGTTGATCAGGTAGTTGTCTTCGTTGTTGGTCCGCTTGACGCCAACGTCGGTCATACCGCAGGAGGTGATGCGCATTTGGTTCCCCGATGACTAGCGCGCGGGGGCCTCAACCCGCAAACGACGCGGCGTGCGCCGCTGCGATTCGACGCCAACCCGCGATGTCGATCGCCTCGGCGCGCAGCCCAGGATCGACGTTGCTGGCGGTGAGTAGCGACAGTGCCTCGGTCCGGCCGAGGGCAGAGCTGAAGGCGTTCAGGAGGGTCTTACGCCGGGCGGAGAAGCCGAGGCGCACGGCGCGATCGAAGGCCGTGGGGTCGACGCCGCCGAAGTCCACAACCCGCGGCTCGAATCCGACCACGGTCGAGTGCACCTTCGGCGCCGGGTGGAAACACCCCGGGGCCAGCGACACCAGTCGCGACACTTCCGCGCGCACCTGGACCTGGACGGAGAGCGACCCGTAGGTGCGTGAACCCGGCGGGGCCACGAGGCGATCCGCGACCTCCCGTTGGAACATCAACGCCATCGGGACGCGCAACTCCAGGAGCCTCAGGCAGAGCGGCGACGCGACGTTGTAAGGCAGGTTCGCCACCACCCGGTCGACCGAGGGCAGCGGCACCCGCATGGCGTCGCCCTGGACCAGTTCCACGCCCGGCGCCACCTCCGGCAGCGCCGCCGCCAGGTCCCGGTCCAGTTCGATCGCCACCACGCGGGCGCCCGCGCGCTGGAGGGCCACGGTGAGCACGCCGAGACCCGGCCCGATCTCCAGCACCCTCTCCCCCGGCCGAGCACCGGCCCGGGCCACGATCATCTCGGCGATCCCTTCCCCCACGAGGAAATTCTGGCCGAATCGCCGGCGCGCACGCGCCTCCAGTTCACGCAGACGGGTCGCGGGGTGCAAGCAACTTCCCTGGGGTCGGAGGTTAAGCGTTAAGCCTTTCCGCGCCGGAGTGCCCATGTCTCGACCCCCGCGCCTCGACTTCGCAGGCGCCAGGCAGCACGTGATGAACCGGGGCGCGCGCCACGCGCCCGTGTTCCCCGACGACGCAACCTGCGCGCTCTTCCTCGACCAACTGGCCGAGTTGCCCGCCCGCTTCGGCGTGGAGGTGCACGGCTACGCGTTGATGCCCAACCACTACCACTTGATGCTCGAGACACCCCACGGCAACCTGAGCCGGGCGATGCGACACCTCCAGTCGCTGTTCTCGCTCGGCGTGAACGAACTCCACCCCGGGTGGGACGGCCCGCTCTTCAAGGGCCGGTTCCACAACCGCGTGATCGACGACGAGGCCTGGTGGGCCCACTTGCTGGCGTACGTCCACCTCAACCCGGTCAAGGCGCACCTGGCGCCGACGCCCGACCTAGCGCGCTGGACGTCGCATGGCGCGTATGTCGGCACCGAACCTCGTCCGCCGTGGCTCACGACGTCAGAGTTGCTCGACATCCACGGCGGGGTGGAGGCCTACAAGCAGTACACGTGGGAGGCCCGGGTGGGGCGGCGTCCGCCCCCGGACGGCTTCGACCCCGAGGTCTTCACGAGCAAGAAACCCACCGACGCCGTGCCAGCCGAACCCAGGCCGGCGAAGCAGCGGCCGCGTGAGCGCCCCGTCCCCGCGGCCAAGGACCCGCAGGCCGTGCTCCAGGCCGTGTGTGCGGCGATGGGCGTGCCTCGCGACGACTTGCGTAGCCCCGGCACCGGTCGCGACGGCAACCCCGCGCGCTGGATGGCGGCCTGGTGGCTGGTGCACGCCTCGCTCTTGAAGCACCGGGAGGTGGTGGACCTGCTCGACGGGAGCATCGTATCGGTGAGCCAGTGGCTGGTGAAGTCCGACGTCCGGCGTGCGCACGACGTGGAATACGCGAACAAGTTCAGCCTGATCAAGCTCGAATTGTCGCCGGAGCCGTAGCCAGATCGCGGCGCGGGCAGCGGAAAGGCTTAACGCTTAACCTCCGACCCCTAGCGCGTGTTGTATCACGACGTTGGCGATCATCGCGGCGTTGTCGGTGCACCGCGCTTTCGGAGGGATGAACGCCTGCAGTCCCGAGTCGAGAATCGCCGCACGAAGGGCGGTATTGGCGGCGGCACCACCGCCGATGGCCACCCGGTCGATGCCGGTGCGCTCCGCGCCCTCCCGCACCCGCGAGACGAGGTAGCGAGCCACCGTGTCCTGGAAGGACGCGGCCACGTCGGCACGGGGAGTTCCCGGGTGGCGCTCGAGGTGTTGCCGCACCGCCGACTTCAGGCCCGAGAAGCTCATGTCGTGGGGGCGACCGGTGGGACGCGGCATCGGGAACGTCACGGCCCTCGGGTTGCCTGCGAGCGCCAGTGCCTCCACGCGGGGACCCCCGGGGTAGCCGAGACCGAGCATTCGCGCGACCTTGTCAAAGGCCTCCCCAGCGGCGTCGTCGACCGGCTGGCGGAGGACCTCGTACTGGCCCACGGACCGCGCCGCGTAGAGCGTCGTGTGACCGCCCGACACCACCAGCGACAGGAACGGGAACGACGGCCCGGCCTCCTCCAGCGGGGCGCTCAGCAGGTGCCCCTCGAGGTGATCCACCGGCACGAAGGGGACCCCCCAGCCGAGCGCCGCCGCCCTCGCGAACGACAACCCCACGAGCACCGCGCCCACCAGCCCCGGCGAAGCCGTCGCCGCCACGACGTCGGGTCGCGACACGTTTGCTGCCGCCAGCGCCGCGCGCACGGTGGGAACCACCTGCTCAACGTGCGCCCGCGACGCGATCTCCGGCACCACGCCGCCGAAGCGGACGTGCACGTCCTGAGTGTGGATCACCTCGCTCAGCACGCGCCGAGGCGCCTCCACCACGGCCGCCGCCGTCTCGTCGCACGAACTCTCGATCGCCAGCACTCTCACGGTGCGCGGTGTACCACCTTCGGCCGGTACGTGGACGCCTCGAAGCGCCCATCGTCCTGCTTCTTGTCGTGACACTGCGTGCACTGCGACACGGGGGGATCCGCCACCATCGGCCCGGTCGGCGCTGCCGCGTGCGCCCGACCGCCCCCGTGACACGCCTCGCAGCCCACGTTGACCAGCGGACCGAGGGCGCGCGGGTCCTGCGGCCCGTCGTCCGCAAAGGCGCCCGTGGCGTGACAGCGCCAGCAGTCGCTGTCGAACTGCCGGCTCACCGCCACCAGCGACGCCCACGCCCGCGCGTGCGCGGTGGTCTGCCACTGCGCGGTCTGGGCCGGGTGACAGCCCGCGCAGGCCTCGCTGCCCACGTAGGCACCCGTGGGGACCACCGGCCCGGGGACGTCCTCCACCTCGGCCACCGCCGTCGCCACGGGCGCGGTGCCTCCAGAGATGCGCGCCTTGGCTGCGTCGACCAGCGCCAGGGTGGGCGCGTGGTCGGCAACGTCGTCGCCCAGCGACTTCAACTCGTTGGCCGCGACGTTGGCCGGGCCCTGGGCGTTCAGCGCCGCCTCCAGTTCGCCTTGCAAACTATCCAGTTTCTTCGACCAGAATTCACGCTGCCGCGACAGCCTGGCCCTCGCCTCGTCGTCGCCCGCCGCCGCCTCGCGCTTCTGGATCTCGGCCAGTCGTTCCCGAGCGTTGTCGATTTCCTCCGCCTTCTGCGCCCGGGTTCCCTCGTCGCGCCATCCCCGAGCACCCGCGACGAGCTCCCCTCGCAACAAACCCAAGAGCTTGCCCCGGGACCCGTTGGACACCCGAAGTGCGCCTCCGGGCAAGGCCTCCGGCGCGCGGAGCGGCGACGAGGCATTGGACACCACGACGAAGTCGATCGCGGGGACGCGGGTGGACAACTCCCCGTCCTGCGACGCCTCCTGGTCCGAGAGCACGACCACCACGGTGTCGTCGGTCGGCGCCGACACCAGGGCCCGCGCCGGGTCGGTGGCCCGGCAGGCAGGGAGACTCAACTCCCCGGAGACCACGCCGTAAACCACGAAGTTCACGCCGCCCTTGGCGAAGCGGATCTCCGTGGGCCAGGGTAGGGGCGTCCCGCACTCGACGTTGCTCACGACGTAGGGCAGTGCGTACTCCGTGGCCATCGCCTCCACGAACGCTCGCCCCAACGCGAAGTCACTCCGCGCCGGCATCATCGCGTCGATCCCACCCAGTCGCGTCGCCTCCGCGATCAGCCGCGCCTTGATCTCCCGTTCCGTCCGTTCACCCTCGGGCACGACCTTGCCCTTGAACAACAGGTGCCCCGCGTCGACGATCGCCGCCCCGGGGTTCTCCGCCAGTACCGTGTTCCTGCGGGACAGACCGCCCTGCGGGTGCCGCGGTCAGCCACAGGGCTCGATTTCCCCCGCCACGCCGCCCTGGTAGGCCAGCACGAACGCCGCCGGCTCGGTGCCCACGGGCGCCCCCTCGCCGCAGGCCAAGAACCACCACATCACTGAGGTGGCGCCTCGGTTTCCAGCCGCTTCTTCTCCTTCTCCGCCTTCGTCGCCTTGTTGTTCTTGATGCGCTCCTGGCGTTCGGCCTCGCGCACCTGCTTTTGCTCGGCGTCGATGCGCGCCTGCCGCTCCTCCTCGGCGGCCTCGCCCCGGGCGTGCCTGCCGTGTTCCCGCATCAGGTCCTTCACGACGTCGACCAGCCCGTCGGTGACGATGTACACCTCGGGGAAGTCAGCGTGCCGGGCGTACCAACGCGGCCTTGCATGGCCCTCCTCGTCGACCTCTGCGGGCGCCGACTTGCCGACGAGGACCGCCCCGGACCTGCCCTCGCTGTCGAGCATCTCCACCTTCACGGTGGGGCGGTCGAAGCCGTACGTGGCGTCGTCGGGCGTGGGCGAGACGAACTCGTCGCTTTCGAGGCCCGCAGCGCGCGTGGCCACCCGGCGTGGCGTGGAGCCCGGGACAATCACCCCGTCGCTCCACTGCCACTCGGCGGCCGCCTGGCGCACGCTCACCGTCCCCGCCAGGTCCCGGTCGTCCTGACCCGGCGCGTAGGTGGCGGTCAGCGACACGAGCTTGTTCTGATCCATGCGCGCGAACTGCCGCAGCCGTAGCTCCTGCGGGTCCACCAGGTAGTCGTCGAGGAACACGTCGCGGACCTTGTAGACGAAGGGCTCGCCGGCCAGGCGGGCGAAGGCCAGGGGGTACTCGCCATCCTTCTCGCCGGTAGGGTTGCCGAGTTCCAGCGTCAGCGGCTCCCGTCCCCCGGAAAACCGGATGGCGATCGAGGCCCGGGGTGGTGCTAGTCCAAGCGTCGCCGGGTCGGCCGTCTCGTCGCCGAACTGGATGGCCTTCATCGCGCTGATGCGACCCAGCAACCCGCGGATCTCCATGTCGTTCGCGGCGAACTGCACCGGTTGCAAGAGGTCCCACATGCGCTCGCCCGACCGCTGAATCACCAGTCGCTTCCCACCGGGCAGCGTGGCGTCCAGGGCGTCGACGTCCTTGCTGTCGAAACTGGCGAAACGCCGCTCCCGGAACTCCGAGAGCGAGAGCGAGTAGTAGTCGACCGCCGACTTCTTCACCGTGTAGATCACGTCGTCCTGCGAGCGGCGAATGTAGAAACTGACGCCGCTGGGGTTCGGATCGCCCGCGTCGAACTCGCGCGTGCTGCCGTCGCGCATGGTGAGCTTGACGTGCACAGCGCTTTCGCCCAGCCCGTACAGCGCCGCCTCCCCCGGGTCTTCCACCACCGTGGCTCGCGACACGAGGTCGTGGAGTTGGTGCTTGACCCGGTTGACCATCTGGCGGCTGGCCCGCATCTCGGTGCCCTCCAGCCACCAGCTGTCGGGCTTCTCCACCAGGGTGATGGTGCCGTCGAGGCGGGTGACATCCACCCGCACGAGGTCGGCCTTTTCGAAGGCGAAGAGCTTCACGCCCTCGGACTGCGCGAGCAGCTCTTTGCGCTCCATCGGGGTCAGTTCCTTCGGCTTGACCAAGAAGTAGGCGCCCACCAGGACCAGCAGCGCCACCAGGGCGAAGAGGGTGCCGCGAAACTGTTTCATTGTCCCCGCCGTGAGGCCCACACGCCGGCGCCGAGCAGCATCACCAGGATCGGCCCCATGCCCAGCGCCATCCACCGGATTTGCTCGCCGTCCTCGGCCGTCAGCGCCAGTCGCCGCACCGAGGCCGGGCGACCCACCACGCTGATGCGCCCCTCGTCGCCCACCAGCCAGCGGATGGCGTTGAGCGCGAAGCTGGCGTTTCCCGGCCCCTCCGCGAGCAGCACGTTGGTGAAAACGTCGGCGTCGCCGACCACGAGCACCCGCGCCGGGCGCTTCTTGACGAGACCGGAGGCGGGTGAGACGTCGAGCGCCACCGCCATCGCCACCGGACCCGCGCCGTCGATCGCGGGCTCGTAGACACCCTGCCCGTTCTTCACCTCCCCTCCCCGGTCGATCCAGCCGTCGCGACTGGTCTCGAGGACCGTGGTGGAGCGCACCCCCTCCACCGGCGGGACCGCCGGGATGACGGGGGCGACGCCGGACACGACAGTCACCAGGCTGTCGTCGGAGAGGTCCTTGGTGATGGGGTGAGAGCGGTACCGGGGGACAGGGCGGTCCGGGTACGGGAAGACCAGCAGCTTGTCGAGCACGCGCCCGCTCGCCACCACCACCCCCAGTCGACCAAGCAGCGAGGGCACCGGCGACTCGGGGTCCACCGAGAACAACATCGATCCGCCGCCCGCGAGGTAGGCGAGCAGGAGGTCCTCCTCGAGGACCGGAATCGGGACCTTGGGGCGCAGCACCAGGAGGGCCGCCGCGTCGTCGGGCACGCGGGGCACCGGCATGTCGCGCTGCCGGACCAGGTCGAGTCGCTTGAGTTCGTAGTCGTCCTGGTCGACCGCGCCCACGAGGTCCGAGAGGCCACCGGGCTCGCGGCTCTCGGGGTCCAACTCCCCGTGCCCGACCAGCGCGTAGACCACGCGCTTGTGGTCGGCCATGAGCTGGGCGAACGCCCGGTTCAGCGTGGCCTCGCCCGTGAATTCCAACTGGCGATCCGCGCCCTTGCCCACCCGCTTGAACAACTCGCGGTCCTTGATGTCGACGCGGGCGTCGCCTCGCTGCACCACGACGCTCGAGTACTCGGTGACCCCGAGCTTCTCGGCGGTCAGCCGGTCGCGGTCGAAGTCGACGAAGGCCACCTCCACCACCGCAGAGCCGTAGTCGAGTTCGGCCAGCAGGTCGCGCAGGGCGCGGTCCTTGAAGTACGCCTCCTTCTTCCCTGCCTGCGCCGAGAAAGCCGTGACCCTCACCGTCGTCCCCGCCTCGTCGAGCAGCGCGAGCTTGGTGCGGGTGTCGGCCATGAGGATCGACCCCTGGTCCGCGCTCAAATCCAGTCTCGCCCGGTACAAGTCGAAGATCGCGTAGCCCACGCAGGCGGCAACGATCACCAGCACCGACACCAAGAAGGCGTTGCTGCCCGCAGCGAGGCGCCGCCGCGTCTGGTTGCTCACCGCCAACGTCGTGACTCCAGCGAACGGAACGTGAGGAACAGGAAAGAACCGGTCAGCGCGACGAAGTAGTACACGTCGGCGCTGTCGATCACCCCCCGGTTGAAGCTGTCGAGGTGGCGGAGCACACCGAAGGCCTGGATCCGCTCGGCCCACACGTCGCCCACCAGCGCCTCGGCACGGCCGACCAGCCAGAACGGGAGCAGGATCACCACCCCGAGCAAGCCCGCCGCCAGTTGATCGTCGACCAGGGACGAGCTGAAGAGACCCGCGGCGCAGAAGGCGCAGGCCACCAGGAAGAGCCCCGCGTAGGTGGTGACCACCACGCCCCAGTCGGGATCGCCGTAGTAGGCGAGGATCAACGGCAGTACCGCCGTCCCCACGAACATGAAGAAGCAGAGGGTCACGCTCGCCAGCCACTTCCCCGCCACCAGCGCCATCGGCGACAAGGGCGACGTCAGCAGCATCTCGAGCGTGCCCTGTCGACGCTCCTCGGCGAAGTGCCGCATGGTGAGCATCGGCAGCACGAACAACTCGGCGATGGCGAGGTTGCTCGCGAGGACCCGCATGGAGGCCTCGCCCGTGAGCGTGATGCCCAGGTAGAAGAACAGCCCAGAGAGGAACAGGAAAACGGAGAGGAACACGTAGGCGGTGGGGTTCACCGCGTACACCCGCATCTCCTTCTTCCAGATGGTGACGACGCCCCTCACGCTCGACCCTCGCGACCCACGATGCCGATGAAGGCCTCTTCCAGCGACGGCAGACGGGCCTCGAGGGCCCGGATCCGAAACTCTCCCGTGCCCGCCCGTGCGGCGATCCCCTCGCGCGGGTCCATAGCCGCCCGGACACGGTAGGCCGACCACCCGTCGACGACACCCGCGGGTTCCACGAGGTCGATCCCGGGCAACGAGCCCAGCGCCGGCGCGTCGATGCCCTGCACCTCCACGTAGGTGTACCCGCCCCCGGGCGCCATGGCTCGCAGTTCCGGGATGCTCCCCTGGGCAACCAGGCGCCCGCGGTCGATCACCAGCGCCCGCGGGCACACGGCCTCCACCTCTGAGAGGATGTGCGTGGACAGGATCACGGTGTGCGAGCCAGCAAGTTCCTTGATCAACTCACGGATCCCGACGACCTGGGCTGGGTCCAGTCCGCTGGTGGGCTCGTCGAGGATGAGGACCGGCGGGTCGTGGATGACCGCCTGGGCCAATCCCACCCGCTGCCGGTAGCCCTTCGACAACGAGCCCAGGAGACGCTTTTCCCAACCGCGAAGGCCGACCCGTTCCATCACCTCACCCGTCCGCGCCGCGCGACGTCGCGACTCCACCCCGCGTAGCTCCGCGCAGAACAGCAGGTAGTCGCCTACCGAGAGTTCGGGGTACAACGGCGGGGTTTCCGGGAGGTAGCCCACGCGCGACCGGACAGCGTAGGGGTCGTCGAAGACGTCGAATCCCGCCACCTTCACGTCGCCCGAGGTGGCGGGGATGAACCCGGTGAGCACGCGCATGGTCGTCGTCTTTCCCGCGCCATTCGGGCCCAAGAATCCCACCACCTCGCCGCGTTCGACCTCG
>CAYHRZ010000158.1:0-10240 GCA_964359125.1 uncultured Klebsiella sp.
AGCCATGACCGCCCGCGCATCCTGCTGTGCATCTGCCTGGCCGGCGCCGCCGCCCGCGCCGGGCTCGCCCTCTCCCTCCCCCCCGAGCCACAAACGGAGGACGAACGCGACTACCTCTCCATCGCCCGCCACATACGAGGGAGCCGGGAGTTCTCCGTGCGCCCCGGCGTGCCCACCGCCTACTTCGCCCGCCACAGCGACACGGAGTTGGGACTGGGGCCGCCCCCTCCCCTCGATGTGGTGGACCTCGACCTCGCCGCCACGGCCTCCGGCCGCACGCTCAAGCAGGCCCTGGTCCGCGCCCGGGGACGTGGGGCCAGCCGGGTTCGCTTCACGGGTGAGCACCCGCAAGATCACCCGGAATACCCTGCCCTCTTGCGGGAAATGAATCGCCTCGGGATGGCCGAGATCCTGGGGTCGGAGGTTAAGCGTTAAGCCTTTCCGCGCGCCCACCGGCCGCGCGACGGCGGCGGCCCGCGCGAGCCTCCGGGAGCAGCCCACCGTGGTCCGGGACCGGCCAACACATTCTCCCCAGCCACAGGGGCACCCGCGCCCGGGCGGTGCTACTCCGTACCACCTGCACCCCATGCTGCTGTCGCTTGCGCTCCCGGCCTGTGAGGTCAACGGCAGCCGCACGCTCGACCCGCTCACGACGGGCGACACGGCCCCCGTCGAGACCGGCGGTGTTTCCGCCGAGCGCTGCAGCCTCGACCCCGGCCCGGTCGCGGAGGTCCGCACCCTGCGAGCGGACGCCTCGGGCCGCGTGTACCTGCTCGACGTCGACGGCCGCATCTACCGCTACGTCCGCGGGGAGCAGGAGGACTGTACCCTCGAGGGCTCCGTGCTCAGGGAGCCCGGCGATCTCGACGGAGCCACCGATCTCGATCTCGACGGCAAAGGGACGCTCTGGGCGCTGGTGTTCTTCTCGACGCTGGCCCGGCTGGACGCGAGCGGCGAGGTCGTGGCGAGTTGCGAGGTCGAGGCGGGCCACGGCGTCGCCGTCAGCGCAGACGGCACCCGCGCGACGGTCGCGGCGGTAGGCGACACCGAGGTCGCCTGGGTCGACCTCGACGAGGAAGGCTGCGCCGAGCGCGCGGAGTCGCTCTCCGGCGGCGTCGCGATCGGCGTCGCGCCACGCTGGGCAGACGACCGGCTCCTCGTCGACGCGCACGATCCTCGGGACGAGCTGCCGCCGGGATTCGTTCTCGACGGGCAGGACGCGAGCCTGGTGCTGGAACTCGGCACCGGCGAGGACCCCGTCACGGGCGACGAACTCGCGGCGATCGCCGACGTGCTGGCGGTCGAGGACGGGTACTACGTCGCGGGATCGCCCGACGGCGACCTGTGGTTCATCGACGGCGACGGCAAAGTAGAGCGGCGCCTCGAACTCGACCCGCTGCTGGATGCACACGACACCCTCGACGGCGCAGTGAGCGCGCACTCCATCGACGCCGCAGCCGGCGGCGGCATCTACGTGGCGGCGAGCGGGATCGACCAGGGCGGCGTCTGGCTGCTCAGGTAGGCCACACGGCCCAGGGGGGGGGAGACAGCGCGCCCGCTGCGAGCGGCAGCCGGCCGGAAGGGCGGGCGACCGGAGGGAACACGGCTCCCCGCCGCAGGCGGCAGCCGGGCACGGAGCCAGACCCCGGAGGACGGCGACGAGGGCCCGCCGCCCCGCCGTCCACCCCGCGGCTCCTGTGACCGTTCAGTAGGAGAACAACATGGTCCCCAGGCACATCTCGTCGCCGGTGCCCTCGCCCCAGTCAAGGTCCTCGTCGGTCGGGTTGTCCCACGAACACTCCACGGTGATCGTCGGCTTCTCCACCGACAGCGGTTCCGCGAGGACGTACGTGCGTTGCCAGTTGAAATCCCAGTCGGCGATGTCGAGCAAGCACACCTCGGTGCCGTCCGACTGCTTGACACTCAGACGCGCCGTCTGTCCGAAAGTGTGCATGTGTAGGTTGGCGGTGTGGATGCGGAAGTCGTATGGAATGGTGTAGCTGAAGCTGTGGGCCGTCCCTTCGGAGTTGGCTGGGATGGTCATGCCACTGCCATCGAGCCAAGCTGGGTCGGCCCAGGGCTGGATGTAGGCAGGGTTCTCCACGCTGTCCTCCACCATGAAGTCGACGGACGACTGGTCCGGCGCGGGGTCCACCGCCGAGGTGTTGTAGTGCATCTGCATCACCACCAGCGAGCCCGGTTCCACCCGGATGCCCGTGCCATTGGGGAAGTCGCCATTGGTCGCCCCGGGCGCCCAACCGCCCAGCCAGTCGGCATCGTCCTGGTCCACGACGCCCGGACCACCGAAGCAGGTGTAGCCCACGCCCGCCTCGGCCTCGTCGGCCGCACGGTAGAGATCCACAACGCCGGGCGCCGCGAGGTACATCACGACGTGGTGCACGATGCCCCGGTTGCTGGGGTTCACCTGGTACCCTGTGACATAAACGGTGTCCGTTTCCGGCCACTCCAGCAAGATGCAGCGGTAGTCGTCGGGGGCGATCTGGGGGGTGTACGCCTCCGGCATCGGCAGGTCGAAGTCGACCCGCGACAGCGTGGCGACCGGTGCCTCCGCCTGCGAGGCGCGGGCGGGGTCGCCCTCCGGCGCCCCGGCCTCCGCCCAGGCCACCACCCGCTCGATCTCAGCGTCGGAGAGCGACAGGTCGCCGCGGTAGCTGTTGCACTCGGCGCTGGCCTTCCAGGGCGGCATGCGGCGATCCGTCACCGCGTCGGCCATGGCACTCGCCATGGGCAAGGCCTCGGCGTAGGTGCCCATGGGGAACGGCGCCACGTCACCGTCGGCGTGACAGCCGGAGCAATTCTCCACCACGATCGCGTCGACGTCGCCGTACCAGGCGGGGCCGTCGTGCTCGGCAGCGGTGTCGTCGGTGGTGGTGGCACCGGTGCCTGAGGTGGTGGACGGGTCGGGCGCGCAGGCGAGTAGGAGGGGGAGCATCCAGTGGGCGTAATCCACGACGGGGTCCCCACGCGACCCCTTCCGCCGGCTCCCGGTGGGCTACACTCGCGACCGTGCCGACTCTCCCAACTGCGTTGGCCCAACAATTCCCGGGAGCGGAGCCCCTGGGCCCGGCGCGTTCGGCGTGGCGTGTGCGACACGATCAAGGGACGGCCATCCTGAAGTACGCGCCGGCCGCCTCTTCGGCCGCCGCTCGCCTGCTCGACGAGGCGGAGCGACTCCGCGCGCTGCCGCTCCACCCCCACCTGCCCGCGCTCGTGGACTGCCGCGAGGACGGCGACACCAGCCTTCTCCTCCTCGAGGACGTCGGCGGGCGGGACCTCGACTCGCGGTGGCGCTCGAACGCCCCTCCTCTCGGCGAGGTGCTGGCCGTAGCAGCCGACATCTCCGGAGCGCTGGCGCACCTCCACGCCCACGGCTTGGTGCACCTCGACGTGACCGAGGGGAACATCGTCGCGGCGGAGAACCGGTACGTGCTGGTCGACCTGGGCATCGGCGTCGCGATGGGGGATCGCCACGCGGTCACCGTCGACGGCAGCGGTACCGACCGTCGGCGCGCCCCCGAGGTCGCTCACCCCGGGCGGAAGGCCACCCCAGCGGCCGACGTGTACGCCCTGGGCGCCGTCCTGACGGACGCGCTGCTCGGCGGAGGCGGGCGAGCCTGGCCGCCGTCCACCGCCGGGCAACTCGCCGCGTGCCACCTCGACCCAGGCGCGAACGCCCACCGCCGGCTCGTGAAGTTGCTCTCAGCGGCCCTGGAACTCCGACCCGCCGCCCGGCCCACGTCTGCCGAGTTCCACCGCGAGATCGGCCGGCTCGCCGCGGACCGATCGCGCTGGCCTGCCCGCCCACTGCGGCGGGGCGCAGCAGTTGGGGCCGCGGCCCTCTGCATCGTGTTGGTGACCGCCGGCGTGTTTCGGCTGGTCACCGCCCCGCCGGTGCGCATCGGGGCTGGTGAACTCCCGCGCGGGCCCGCCGGCTATCTCGGCGTGCCCTTCTTCCTCGACGCCGACACGATTGTCGTTTTTCGCCACAAGCCGATGTGGACGGCGACCTCGCCTGCGCCCGCCCTACTCAGCGAGCTTCAATTGGAGTTGCATCCCGAACCCCGCTGGACGATCTGGGCGACCCTCTCGGGCAATGCCGTCGGCGGACAAGTCGGAGACCTGGATCGCGATGGCCAAGCCGACATCGTCACCTACGAGCGCCCGCCCACCGGGCCCGAACTGCACCGCGTGCTCTGGGGCCCCGACTACACCGAGGATCCAGCGCGCTACCTCGCTGCCGCCGGGCGTCCACTGGTGATCCCCAGCGGGGAAGGGCCCGAGTTGCTGGTCTCGTCCGCCGAGGGGGCGTCGGTCATCCACCGGTGGTCGGGTTCGACGCTGGAGCAAGCGGCCTCCTTCCCGATGGACGACGCGCTTGCGTGGCTCGACGTCGACGGCGACGGCTCGTGGGAGGTGCTCGGGACCCGGGCGGGGCAACTCGCACTCCATGGCTCCAACGAGGCCACCCCCCTGCCTGGGGCCCGCCCACTCACCGGGACTTGGGTGGGAACGGGGTCGCCGCTGGCAGTGGCCGACATCGACGCAGACGGCGACGAGGACGTCGTGTTTCTCGACACCGAGAGCGGCGTGGGCCGTGCGCTGCGTGACGACGGCGACGCGCTCACCCTGGTGGATCTCGTGGGCGTGGCGGTGTCGGGGTTGCTACCGGAGGCCCAACACGGCTACCAACCGATCCAACTGGTCGACCTCGACAGCGACGGTCTCCCGGACGTGTTGCTCCCCAGTGGCGGTTTCCCGCCGCTGTCGGGCCCCAGCCTTGCCTGGCGCAACGACGGTGACCTGCGGTTCTCGCCCCTCGACCTGCCCTGGAGCGACGCCCACGACGGCGCGAGGCTGCTGGCCATCCCCCACGACGACGGGCAGGTGGGGGTGGTGGACCTGTCCATCAACGACGCGCTCGAGTCGCCGCCAACCCACCGGCTCTGGGTCGCTCGCTCGAGCCTGTCCACTCGCAGCACGCGAGTGGCCTACCCGCTGGGCTCGGTGCTCCGCTCCCCCACCACCGGCTGGCTCCGGGTCGTACGCGACGCCGGACCGGTGCTCGTTCCGAGCGCGGTGGGAAAGCTGCTCGTACGCTACCCGGGAGGCGAGGAGGCGCCGGAGGGCGACCCGCCCGGCCACCCCGCCGTCTCCACGCACCCCACTCCGGACACCGTCGGCCGTTGGCAGACGGCGTCCGGCGAACTCCTCCACCGGCGCGGAGCCGAGAACGACACTCTGGACCTGGGCGACAACGCCTGGACAAGCGGCCCTCTCACGCACGCCTGGGGTTGCGACGGATCGGCACCTTGCCTGTTCCTCGAAGGACAGGCGGCCGGCGGCTGGAAGAGCCTGCTCGTCGATACCACCACGGCGGCGATTCGACGGCTGGACCACCCGGGCGACATGATCGATGCCTCGGCGGCCCGGGCGGACTTCGCGGTCTCCGCCAAGGGTGCCTGGTTGCAGCGACGGGAGGCGAGTACCTACGCGGCCCTCGGAGCCCCGGTCGCCCTGCCCCCCGGCCTGCGCTGCAACGAACTCGCCGCCAGCGAACACGCGCTGGCCTGCTGCTCGCTGAGCCCGGGAAGGCTCACCGTGTTCGACCAAACCCTCCGCTTCCTTTGGGACAGCGCCACGACGCCCGACCCGAGTTGCTCGGTGGTCGCGGTCGGTGAGGACTGGGTGGTGGGCACCAGCACCGGCGCCGCGCGCCTCAGTCGCGACAGAACCTACAATACAGGGCGACAAACCGAGAGAATCATACTCGGCGGAGGCGCCCACGTGACCCCTGCGGGCGCCTCGCTCTTGCTGACCCTACCGGACGAGGTGGTCTGGGTCACCGAGACGCTGGACCCGCTTTCAGGTCTATTCTCTCCGGGCATCGGCACCCTACACCCCACCTCCGGACCATGGCCACCCTCCGCATCACCCATGGCAACGTCAGTCTCGATCGGCCCCTCCCCGCCTCGGCCCTAGTGGGGCGCGGAGACTGGTGTTTGTGGCCGGTTCCCGTCGATTCCCTGCCCACGAGTTGGGTCGAGTTCCGCTGGGACGGCCGCGGCTGGCAGGTCTCGGTGCTGCGCGACGCCAGCCGCACCGAGCTGCGCGCCGTGCGACAAGCCACCTCGGGCTGGTCCGAGATCCGCGCGGGCACCGAGGTGAAGGGGCCGGAGGTCACCCTCACCCTGCTCGACGACGCACCCCCGGCGCCATTCGCGGTGGACCTCGATCGCGGGGAGCCCGTGATGCCCCCCGAGCTTGACCAACTCATCTGGTGGGAAGCCGAGGAAGCCCGCAACCTCGACCCCGACGCCCCCGCCGAGCCGATCCGGGATGGGGAGCGTTTCGTGTCGTTCGGGCGGCGCCTCCGGCTGCACAACGCACCGCCGGTCACCCGCACGCGTCGCACCGCGATCGACCTCCTCGACTCTTCGCTCACCCTGTGCTTCGGCTCCGCAGCCGGGAAGTACCGGCTCGACATCCACTCGGGCGGCACGGTGGAGACCCTTCGCGACCGCGCCGTGCTCGCCGCCATCGCCTACGCCCTCGCCCGGGACGATCGCTCCGTCACCGGCGGCTTCATCGACGCGGACGACGCCGCCGCCCGCATGGCCCGCTACGAGGGCGCCGCCGAGGGGACCTACGCCCCACGCTACCTGCGCGAGTTGCGGTCGCGGCTGTGCCGGTGCCTGGCCACCGCAGGCGTGAACAACCCGAGCGCCCTGTTCGAGGTGGACCCCGAGCGCGGCCGGCTGTGGCGACTGCGCGCCAAGACGGTCCGCTTCGAGGGGTAGAGTTCGCAAGGGTT
The DNA here is from genome assembly GCA_964359125.1 of uncultured Klebsiella sp. Lineage (GTDB taxonomy): Bacteria > Myxococcota_A > UBA796 > UBA796 > SXON01 > SXON01. The sequence goes on from CAYHRZ010000158.1 coordinate 6,833, forward strand.
CGCAAGGGCTTGGGTCGGTGGCAGGCACAACGTTGATTCCCAGCAGCTCAGCGGCCCGCCGATGGCGACAGCCGTCGACGCCAACCGCAACGCCTCGCACGTCGGGCCCCGGGCGACGGGCTACACTCCCCGTGTGAGACACGCCCACCCCAGCGGCCTTCAAGCTCGGTGGCTCGCCGCCTGCCTCCTGGGGACAGTGGCGCTGCTGGTTCCCGCCCGCGGGCATGCTTGCGCCGCCCGAACGTCGGGCGGCGACGTACGCGCGGCCATCGACGGTCTCGTGGAGAACGACGCCGGGAACCCCGCGTCCCAGGCGAGGCTCGAGGGCGCCGTCGCCTGCCTGGGCGAGCCGTTGACGCTCGACGACGTCGCTTTGCTGCACCTAGCAAAGGCCGCCGCCGCTGCGGTGGCGGGCGACGCCCGGCTGCGTGACGCGACGCTTGACGCCGTCGTGGCGGTGCGACCCGAAGTATCGGTTCCCGACGCGTGGCCGCATGGCAGCGAGTTGGTGGGGGGAATTCGCAAAGCGCGCGCGAGGCGGATCGGCACGGACGCTCAGCCACTCCCCACCAGCGGACGCGGGTGGCACGAGGTCGATGGTCGGCACGCGACGATGTACCCCACGGCGCGTCCATACTTGCTGCAGACCTTCGACGAGGCGGGCGCGGTCGTGTCAACACAGTACATCAGGCCAGCCAGTGAAAGGCCGCCAACATCGGCTATTGCGAAGCTGAGCGAGGGACCGGCAGTGGGAGAACACACGGCATCCAGCCGGCAAGAAGGCACACAATCACGTTCGGGCAGCACGGCCGCAACCGCCCCACGGGCGCCTGCGGCCCCGGGTCACACGACGCGCAGGGTTGCGCTGGGCGTGGCCACCGGCGGAGCGCTGGTGACCGCAGGCGCGCTCGTGTTGCTTGCAGACGACGCCCACGACCGGGCGCTCGACCCTGCCGCCGCCGACTCGTTGGCCTACGGATGGGCTCAGGCCGCCAACACCTACTCATACGGTTGGGTCGCTACGACCATCGTCGCCTCCGGCCTCGGGCTGGCTCTAGTGATCACGTGGTAATGGAGAAACGTTCATGATTGTTCTCTTGGTGTCCTGCACGTTCGTCGTCGACGAGGAGCTTGCCGACCAGCTCGACAACGCGGCGGTGCTACCGGGATCCGTGTCCACGGTGAGCATCGTGGACGGGGCCGTCACCGAGGACAAGCTCGACGCGAACTCCGTGTCCAACCAGCAACTGCAAGACGAGTGCGTCACTTCCGAGGAGATTGCGGATGGGACGATCGCGACGGTAGACATCGCGGACGACGCGGTCACCGAGTCCGGTTTGGCGCGTGACTCGGTCGGGTCTTCGGAGCTCCAAGACGACTGCATCGACGGCGACAACGTCCGGGACGAGTCGCTGACCGGCGACGACATCGACGACGGGAGCATCACCGACGACGACCTGGCCACTGGCTCCGTCGGTACCTCCGTGATTGCCGACGGGAGCATCTACAGCAACGACCTCGACGATGGCAGCGTCGGGAGCGATGCTCTGGCCGACAGCGTTGGGTTCGGAGAGGGCGGATCGACGGACGGGGCCATTTACCTGTACTCCTCGGTCGGGAGCAACGCCTCGCTCAAGCTGTACAACTCCTACGATTCCGATGGCACTGCCTACGACCTCGGGGCAATGGTGTCGTACTACGCGACATCGAGTTCATCCTTCCCGTACGTGGCGTTCGCGATGTTTCCCGACACCAACGAGAATGGGCTCGCGCTTGGCGTAGCAAGGTACGGTGTCACCACCAGCACCAGCGCTAGCACGAACCCCACCAGTTCGTTTCAAGTTGGGTTCAAGCTCAACTCCGAGGGCACGTACGACGTCTACGCCGATGGCGATAAGACGTTCGTGATCCCCCACCCCGAGGAACCGACGAAGCGGATCGTCTATGCCGCCATCGAGGGACCCGAATCGGCCGCGTATGTCCGGGGAACGGCGCGGATCGACGGCGGCATCGCCGTGGTTGAACTGCCCGATCATTTCCGACTCGTCGCGAGCCCCGAGGGGATCACCGCAAGTGTCACCCCCGCGTCGGCCGACAGCCTTGGACTCGCCGTCACCGAGCTCACGCCGGAGTACCTGGTGATCGAGGAGTTGTACGGGGGTGCTGGAAGCTACGACGTCTACTGGCAAGTGAACGCGAAGCGGGCGGGGCGCGAGGACTTTCGCGTCATCCGGGATGCGAGCGAGTACGCCCCCGCGCCTGAGCAGCTAGTCCCATGATCGCGGGCGTGCCGCCGCTGATCCTCTGGTTGGCGGCTCCGGCAGGGGCCGCAACGGTCGTGGTCATCCCCGTCATCGATGCCATCTCCGGGGCAGCAGTCTCCGGGCCGATCACCACCAACCTTCGCCGGGAACTCACGCACAACGGCAACCAAGACACGGTGATACCCTGGTCGTTGCGCGGCGGCCTGACGGCAAGCTGCGTGGCGTCGGCCGAGTGTCTCTCCTGGGTCGCGGCAGAGACCGCAGCCGATCTCGTCATCGCGGCCACCCTCGAACCCGGAGCAACGCACGACCTCACGTTGTACGCGTTGGATCCGCGCAACGGTCGCCTGGCGAAGCGCACGCTCCCAACCGGCGGCGACGCACGGGACATGGCCGAGCGCATGTCAAGCGCTCTGTTCTTCGCGGTGGACGAGGCAAGGCGAAACGCTTCCGCGGGGAGCAGCGCCAGCCCGAGCGTGGCCGACGACGACCGCTCACCGGTCGACGACTACCAGGGCATCTGGGACGACGAGGACGCAGGAACCACGGCGCTCGTCCCGGCGCCGCAGCCGCGCTCGACGGCGAAGGCGCCCGCGCCAAAGGTCGCCTCTGGGGCCACCGCCGCCCGAACGCCCACGACCGACGCCGAACTCGACGACTACCAGGGCATCTGGGAAGACGAGGACGCAGGAACCACCTCGCCGACCCCGGCGCCGCAACCGCGCTCGACGGCAGCGGCCTCCACCCCAATCGCCGCCCCGGGCGGCACGACAGCCCGAGTAGGCGTACCCTCGCCGCGGCCCACCCCGACCGCCGCTCCGATCGCAGCCCCCGCGCCGAAGCGCAGCGTCACTCCGTCAGCCTCCGGCTTCCGCCACCCCTGCACACCGGCCGAGGATCTCGGGCCCGATCGCTACGCCCGTCTGTCCATGATCATCTTCCCGGTCAAGGTCGGCACCCGAACGGAAAAGGAGACCGTGCCATACTCCGGTGCCGCCCCCGGGGGGCAGAAGCTGAAGAGCGATGAGGACCTCCTGGCCTCCGCCGTCCAGGGCTTGGTAGCGGTGGACTACCCACTGGGCCGATTCGACGCCTGGCTTGCACGGAGCGCCGCCAGCGGCGACGACACCCTCGTGGCGCGCGG